>NZ_JABWRO010000076.1:0-26247 GCF_014268985.1 Pseudomonas sp. RW10S2
AGTATCAAGGTTTTTCATACAGAGCCTAGGAAGTAGAACTCCAATCCATCATGGGTGCAACGCTGAACCGGCGGGATGGCTCAGGACGCGTGGTGTGGGGTCTAGAGTCTAGTTTTGCTGTGTTTTCGTTCAACGTGTTTCATACCGATTTTCGGGGGTTTTGAGGCGTATTTACCAAGCGCTTGGTACAATGTACCAAGCGACACTAGGTGTGTACCAATTCCCTATGGCAACGATCAGACTGCGTAAGAAAGCCGATGGCACCACCAGCTACACCGTCCAGATTCGCATCAATCGCGACAAGGTCACAGTCTACCAAGAGAGCCAGACGTTCGCCCGCAAACAGGCGGCCGTGGCTTGGGCGAAGCGACGCGAGACGGAATTGTCGGAGCCGGGCGCAATCGAGCGGGCGAACCGCGTGGGGCATACAGTTAAGGATATGATCGACCGTTACCTGGTAGAAGCCGAGAAAGCCCGGCCGCTGGGCAAGACGAAGCGGCAAACACTCTTGGCTATTAAGAACAGTTCCCTAGGGGAGGTGGTCGACTCCGACATCTCTCAGCAGCTGCTGGTGGACTATGCCCTCTGGCGTATGAGCCCTGATGGTGGTGCTATCAAACCGCAGACAGCCGGTAATGATCTGGCTCACTTGGGTTCAGTGTTGCCGCTAGCCCGGGCGGCGTGGGGCTACGAGATCAATCCCCAAGCCATGCCCGACGCCCGCTTGGTCCTGAAGCGCCTCGGCTATAACATGAAAAGTCGAGAGCGGGATCGCCGGCCAACGCTCGAAGAGCTCGACAAGGTTCTTGAACACTTTTTCGAGATACTTGCACGGCGCCCGACTGTCATTCACATGCCTAAGGTCGTGGCGTTTGCCATCTTTTCTACGCGCCGTATGGACGAGATCGCTCGCATTATGTGGGAGGATCTGGACGAGCACCGCCAAGCGGTGAAAGTGCGGGACATGAAGAATCCAGGGCAGAAAATCGGTAACGATGTGTGGTGCCATCTACCGGATGAGGCTTGGGCGATTGTGCAAAGCATGCCGCGTCAGTGCAATGAGATCTTCCCCTACAACACTGATTCAATCGGCACGGCGTGGTCAAGGGCATGCAAGATGGTTGGAGTGAAAGACCTGCATTTTCACGATCTGCGTCACGAAGGGGTTAGCAGGTTGTTCGAAATGGATTGGGATATTCCCCGCGTATCGAGTGTTTCGGGGCATCGCGATTGGAACTCGTTGCGACGTTACACCCATCTTCGCGGACGAGGTGATCGATATAAGGCGTGGGATTGGCTGGCGCGAATCATCTCTGCTCCGGTTGCTCTCGGAGCGCGGGTATAATGCTGTCATGAGCAATGACAAGTCGATAGTCTCAGTTTATTTCGGCCGGCCGTTAGGATTTCAGCATTGGGGAATAGCATCCGGTAGGATCAGAGGTGAAGTGCATGTTTTTTTCCACATGGAGGTTTGAGTGAGTTCCGATTTCGATGAAGGATCTTTTCCAAAAGTACGCGGCTGGTTGCTTGTGTTTTCGTCAAGTATTATTCTTCTGTGGTTCTTTGGGGCAGATCTGACATCTGTCTCCTTGCTAGGGACCAGTGTTAGTTTTACGAGAAACACAGAGTATGTTTGGATGGTCGCCCTTATAATAAATCTCTATCTTGGTCTGAGGTTTTTTCAGTATAGGCCGGATGTTGCGTACGCTGCTTTGCCAGCGTATAAGAGCTGTTATAGTGCTTTGATGCTAAAATTCGCGCGATGGGTGCCCAAGCGGAGAATCGCTGAAAAAGTCTTAGACCAGAGTAGTGTGTACTCTTCCTCTGATGTAAAAAAGCGTCTTGTAAAGTGTATAGTCGAATCAGTAGAGGTTAAAACTTACAATCAGCCGTCTGAGGGTCGCAGGTATAGTAGGGGGGTAAGGCGTGTCTTTGCCTATAGCGCATACTGTTTAGTACGTAACGATGATGGTAAAACTGAGTCTACGCTCACTTGTCAAGTTGCAATAAATTGCCCGTACTTACTGATCTTTATATGCGTTTGGCTATCCAGGCTCAAAATCTGGATCACAACTTCCTATGCTACCGAATATATCCTGCCGTACATTTGGACTGCATTTGCGGCTGTGGTATGTCTTGTACGTTGGTACGAGGCCGCGAAGGCTGTGATGAAGTGGTGCACGTAAACTCACGCTGGAGTAATGGTCCAACGCGGCGGCAGTGTCTTGGGCAACCATCGCTTCGACCTCCTTGATTTCGAAGCGTGGTCTCCAGCTAACGCCAATAAATTTAAAACTTGTGGCCGTCCCACGGCCTAATCAACCAGCAATTCCCGATTTTCAACGTTGAGCTGAATATGATCTGACGATTCATGCGGTAGGCTGACATTTTTTTAGCTTGTTTGCAGGGTCGAGTTGGTTATTTGCTGTGAAGGGTTTTATTAAGTTGCATGCATTCTTTGCGCGCAGCTTCTCGTTGTTGATCTAGGTACAGCGCTAAGTCGGCGATGTGGATGCCTCTTGCGCTTTTCTGGCTTGGTTCCAGGCGGGTAATGGGCAGTTTGATTTCCCCCGCCAGTACCTTGCGTTGAAAGACAAGCGGCGTGAGATGCGTAAAGTAGTCGGCGCATATTTTTTCTAGCGAGATAATCGCCATGCCGTTGTATTGTGCCATCAACAAGAAAGCAGTGTTCATGGAAGTACCTCCTTCACTACCTCACTACCGGCGCTGTGAGGAGTGGTGAGGGCTTTACCGGTGGGATTCCTGCTCGCTTGGATGTAACCGGGACGCGACCACCATGTAGAAGCATGACCTTTGGCCACCACCTCGGTAGTACTCCTACCGATCTGTACTCGCACGCGGCAACCTCCCGGGTATGAGGGGCAGGCGCTGGCACGCCTGGGCAGCTATGCGGTGGATGAGCTGGAGCTCACTGGACCGCCCGATACGCTGACACTGCGCGGCAAGGCAAGCGACATGCGCGGGAGCGGCAAGACCACGCGCAGCGGCAGTTGGGAGAACGTGCCGCTCGCGCAGATCGTCAGCGACGTGGCGGCGCGCAACGGCTGGAAGCCAGGCTGCAACGTGCAGACAAAGGTGCCGCGTGTCGATCAGCGTAACGAATCGGACTTCAACTTTCTGACTCGGCTGGCCAAGCAGTACGACTGCACAGCCAAGGTCGCCAACGGCCAGCTGCTGGTGATGCCCCGTCAAGGCGGTGCCACGCCGGGCGGCAAGCCATTTGGTGCGGTGGTGATCAGGCGCCAGGACGTTGCCCGTTACTCGTTCCGCCTGGGTGACCGCAGCGCGCAGAAGGCGGTGAAGACCAAGCACCAGGACAAGAAGACTGGCGCCCTCAAGATAGTGGAGCTGGGCAACGACGACGCACCCGTCGGGATCTCTGCGGTGCACACCGACCGGCATGTCTACCCAGACCAGAAAGCCGCCGAGCAGGCCGCGCGTGCTCGCCTGGCCGCGTTCAACCGAAGCACGGCCGGGGTGCGGCTGGAAATGATGGGACGAACCGATCTGTTTGCCGAGCGCTCGATCAACGCCCAGGGCTTCAAGAACGGGTTGGATGGCGAGTACCTGGTGGACGGCGTTGAACACACCTTCAACGGCTCAGGCTGGACCACGGTCGTCGAGTGCAACGGCGGCAAGAAGGGCAAGGCGAAAGCCAAGGGCAAGAAGAAAAAAGCAACCAAGCCACTGCGCATAGTGGACGTTGGACCTACCTGACCATTTTCAAAGGACACTCACACCATGGCAGTCACAGAAAAGCAACTGCAGCAGATCCTCCCCAACGCCAGCCGACAAGCTGGCGTTTTTGTTCCTGCCCTGAATGCAACGATGGGCAAGTACGGCATTGTCGGTCGCCAGCGCATGGCGGCCTTCATTGCGCAGATCGGACATGAGTCGGGTCAACTGCGCACCTTGGTCGAAAGCCTCAACTATCGGGCAGACCGTATCCGTCAGATCGGCCAGGCATCACCTGAAGGCAGCCGCTGGCGTTCGCTGGTTCCGCGCGCCGATGAGCTGGCCGGTAAGCCTGAGCGCTTCGCCAACGCGGCGTACGGCGGTCGCATGGGCAACCGCCCGGAGGCCAGCGGGGATGGTTGGTTGTTCCGTGGTCGCGGGCTGATCCAAGTGACCGGACGGAACAACTACGCCGCCTGCAGCGAAGCGCTGTTCGGCGACAGCCGTTTGCTGAACACGCCGGAGCTTCTCGAGTATCCTGTGTACGCCGCGTTGTCGGCGGGTTGGTTCTGGCAGAAAGAAGGTCTGAACAGCCTGGCTGACAAGGGTGATCTGCTCGCGATCACCAAACGCATTAACGGCGGTACCAGCGGCTTTGATGGCCGCAAGGCGCTGTATGAGCGTGCACTTGAGGTGCTGCAATGATCTCGCCCAATGCACGGCTGGTGATCTTTGCTCTGCTGCTGGGCGCCTACGCGGGCGCCCGTGGGGCCTGGATGTGGCAGGACACTCGCTATGGCAAGGAGCTTGCAGAGCAGGCCGCGAGCTACCAGACCGAGCGCGAAGCCGCAGCGGCTGCGGTAATTGACCAGATGCAGGTCCACCAGGACAAGCGCGAAGAGCTGGAGGCGCGTCTGGCTGCCTCGGCTGAAACCCACTGGAAGGAATTGAACGATGCACAGAGCACACAGGCTCGTTTGCGTGACCGGCTTGCTACTGCTGATCAGCGGTTGTCAGTCCTACTCGACGTCACCTCAACCCCGCACCGTGGCTGTGGGCTGCCAGAGGCCACCGGCCCCGCAGGCGTGGTTCATGACCCCGTACGCGCCTACCTTGACCGAGCGCATGCTCAGCGAATTATCGCCATCACCGACGAAGGTGACCGAGCAATCATCGCCTTGAAAGCCTGTCAGCAATATGCTCGTGACTTGTCAAAATAGGCGAGCTTTGGATTTAGAGGTCAGTAGAGTTTTTTGCCCAGCTTTATAGGGTTTCGCTCAAGAGGCCTATTTATTCCTTTATTTGCCCAGTCCTTAATTAGCGCTCCAAGGCAGTTGAATATCGTTAAAAATGCTACGTTGACATATGTGTTCGCAATTTGCTTGGGTGTGCCAGATATTATGTCAGAAAAGTGCAATAGGATCAGGATTCCAATAATAGCGCCTAATGCTGTTCTCGTAATGGTTAGGAAGCCTAGACCGACTTCGTCAACAATTAAGTGGATATAGTTTAATTTATCCCTGGTAGAGTCGAAGCTGAGGCGGACGGTGTGCTTGATGATCAGCACGAGAGCGTAAGGGGCTAGCAAAAAAACTGAGTAATAAACCAATGGTCCTATTGCCAATAATCCGCCCAGTATCTCGTCTACATCCCTCTTGAAGTACGAAAACAATAGCAGTGGGAACGTCCCCAAGAGCAAAGCCAGCGGTATCTCTGTTTTTAGTTTTCCGAAAAGCTCTGCGGTTTCTAACTTCAGTTTCCTTAGATTTTTTTTTACCTGATCTTCCACGGGAGGCTCCTTGATCTAGTGAAAAGAGGCGAGCCGGGCGGATGCGTCAACATCCAGCCCGGTCCACCGAACCCGCAGACCCTACCTGCAAGTCCAGCCGTGGCCTCTGCCTTGTGCACAAACCGCGCGGCCGGCTCGCCTAGGGCAGTTATTCTGACGCGTTCTCACTTCAAAGGGAGTTTTACCCCTCCCCCCCCTTAGGAATTTCGCGTGTCGATATGTAAAATTAGTTTTTGCAGAGGGGAAGCGTCAAGGATAGCAAATTTCACGAGTGGTTCAATGATCCGGTTCTCCGAAACGATAGTGTAGTTGAATCGGTATTCTTTCTCTTTTGCGAAGGGGATTGGCGGTTTGGTAAAGGCGATGCGTGCCATTCTGCTCTGGAATTCCTCTAACTTGAAGGTATTAGAATTTATGACATGAATCTCCCTCTCCTGATACTCGACCGGGCCTGCCTCTAAGTTTACTGAGAGGCTTTCCAGGTTGAGGTGCTCAGGGACTAAATGCCTGCCGGATGCCCTTCCAGCAATAATTGCATTATGCAGCATTCCTCCGAGCAGTACACCGAAGTTCAAGGCCCGTGATTCGGGCAGAAACCAGGCGTCATCATATTCAGGGAAAATTCCAATACAGTCACGGCTTTTTCTAACCAGTGACATGCAATAGACAAAGCCGTTCAGAGACTTTCTCTCGATCACTGCTTTGGAGTCTTTGAGAGTTACTGTCTCCTCATCAGACTCCACTAGGTATAGATGGTCGAAGTGAGCGTCAGTGTGTCCTGGGAAGAACATGGCAGCTCCACCTCCGAACTGCACCGCACCAGCTGCCAATGTGTTAAACCAGCGTGACGGAAGCTTTACGACTCCATCAAAATTTAAGCTAAATCGCAGATACCCCTCATGTCGGTCCGCAATATGTTCTATTTCCGTTTCTCTGTACTCATGAAGTGTGCCTAACTTCAACGTTCCATGCTTAATGTTGTGTGCTTTCATGCAGCTTTTAGCGAGCAACATCGTCGGTACACTCTCAACTGACCTCGGTGTGGAGAGCAATATCACTCTGACATGCATCTGACAATATGAGCATGGCCGAAGGGGCTGATCCGTCTGTGGGCCTTTCACCACTCTAACAACAGAACGCCGACGTTATTGGCAAGGTAGTCTTCCTCTAATTGAGATGAGCCGCTCAGCGCAGTTGGTCTGGGGGCGGCAGGAATACCCGTTCGATGAGTTCAGGCCCTTGATTGCGAACGTTCCCGACCTGCTTGCTGACTGGATACCAGGCAAAGTCAGCGGCTGGTCGACAGCCTTCACGCACGATCTCCTCGGCTCGAGCGGCTGTTGTGGCAGGGGTGAGCCATTCTCTAGCGATCGCAGGCGTCAGTACCAGCGGTTTGCGGTCATGGATGTCGACCAAGCCTTCGTCGGCGGACGCAGTAATGATCACGAATCCATCGCGGTCATCAGGCTCGAGCCCTCCATAGACCTCCGTCAAGGCCGCAAAATATAGCGGTTCGTCGCTTTTCGCGTGAATGTAATAGGGCTGCTTGCGCTTCGGGTCGGCTGCGTCGGGTATCCACTCGTACCAGCTATTCGCCGGCGCCACGGCTCGGCCTGTCGGCCATAGCGCCTTGAAGAACTTCCCCGTCACCACCGTTTCTGCCCGCGCATTGATCGGGTCAGGACGCTTCCCCTTCGCCCAAAACGGCGCCCATCCCCATTTCACTCGATCTACCCTCAACCCTTCTGGTACCGCTCGTATTATCTCCACTCGGGTGGATGGGGCGACGTTGTATCGATTGATCTGCTCGTGGTCATAGCCATTGATTACGACCAGGTCGAGGCTCAACTGCCGCAAGTAGTTGTCCATGGATTCGTAGATCGAGTAACGCCCGCACATACCTCACCTCGCTCGTTCGTCGGCTCCCGCGCGCCTCGCGTTGACGCAAGAAGGATCTGACAGTTAACTGTACGTATATACAGTTATTTATCTGGAATGACCGCTCATGACCATCACTTTCCTGGGAGTCCCGACCGGTGGCCCTGCATTGCTGCCCGTGTACTCGTTTCGAGTGCCTGCAGGCTTCCCCTCGCCAGCGGCGGATCACCTGGAGCGTCACATCTCGCTCGATGAACTATTCGAGCTGCGGGCGCCCCATGTGTACCTGGTGCAGGTGGAGGGTGACAGCATGCAGGGTGCTGGCATTTTCTCCGGCGACCTTCTTATCGTAGACCGTAGCAAGGACGCAGAGCATGGCGACATTGTGATCGCTGCGATCAACGCTGAGCCTGTCTGCAAACGCCTGCATAGGCGAGGTGGGGTGGTGATGCTTCAGTCCGAGAACCCCAGTTATCCGCCCCGGTACGTGATGGAAGGCGACGACCTGGTCATCTGGGGTGTTGTTCGCTACAGCGTGCGTGATCATGCGCAGTGACCAGGTGTTCGCGTTGATCGATTGCAACTCGTTCTACGCGAGTTGCGAACGCGTGTTCCGGCCGGATCTGGCCAAAACCCCTATCGTGGTACTGAGCAACAACGACGGCTGCGTGATCGCACGCAGCTACGACGCCAAACCGTTCGTGAAGATGGGAGAACCGTACTTCCAATGCCGCGAGAGGCTTAAGCGGCACGGCGTGGTGGCGTTCTCTTCCAATTACGCGCTGTATGGCGACATGAGTGAGCGCGTAATGTCGATCATCGAATCGATGGTGCCCGCGGCTGAGGTCTATTCGATCGACGAATGCTTCGCCGATCTCACAGGTGTGCAGGGCAGCTTGACCCAGTTCGGCCGCGACCTGCGGGCCAAGGTGTTGCAGCGTACCGGCATACCGGTCGGTGTCGGCATCGCCCGCACCAAGACCCTCGCGAAGCTCGCCAACCACACCGCAAAGCGACTGCAGGCGCACACGGGCGGCGTGGTCGATATCACGACGGACTTCGAGCGTGACTGGGTGCTACGCAATACCGAGGTCAAGGAAGTGTGGGGTATTGGACGGCGGATGACCGAGCACCTGCAGAGCATGGGGATTCAGAAAGCCATGGACCTGGCAAAGGCTGACCCGCGTATGTTGCGAGACAAGTTCAGCGTGGTGGTGGAGAAGACCGCGCGCGAGCTGGCTGGCGTTCCCTGCCTCGAGCTGGATGAGGCGGCGCCACCGAAGCAGGAGATCTGCTGCAGCAGGATGTTCGGCAAGCGGCTGAGTGAGCTTGCCCCGATCAAGCAGGCCGTGGCCACCTATACCGGGCGAGCGGCTGAAAAGCTGCGGGCGCAGGGCTCGGTATGCAAGCGTGTGCGAGTGAGTATCCGTACCGGTATGTTCAACCCTGATGAGCTGCACCATGCGCAGGGAGCGCTTGTGGAGCTGCCTTACCCCACGAACGACACGCTGCTGCTCACCAGGGCGGCGACCAGTGCAGTAGAGCGTGTTTTCAGGGCGGGCTACCGGTACAGCAAGGCCGAAGTGTTACTACTCGACTTACGACAGCCAGGTGAGTTCACGGACGATCTATTCGCGATCTCGCAGCCTGTGGCGAGTGACAAACTGATGTCGGTGGTGGACCAGATCAACGAGCGGTATGGGCAAGGGACAATGAGGGCGGGCAGCGTCCCCCGCAGCCCCGATTGGGGGATGCGCCGCGAGCTGATGAGTGGGTCATATACCACGCAGATCGGCCAATTGTGGCGAGTTCGGTAGAAGGGTGGGGCAAAAATGGAGGCAAACCTAGCGCCATTTGATGCTCCTGTATTCCGCTCGAGGGGGTTGGCCTGCAGACGCAAAAAAGCGCTCAAGTCCTTTGTATATAGGGCTTGGGCGCTTTTTCTCGTTAATACTCCGGCACAATCGGGGTGTGCAAGAAATGAGCTTTGTGTCCGGTTCTGGCTAAGGTTTCAAGGGTGTTTGAACAATACTTTTACTGATTGGAGCGTCAAAAGGTTAAACCAAGACGTAACTTGCTGGCAGATGGCAATTTCCGAATTGGATACGGAGAATTCGGAAGTGTTTTTAGGGTGGGTAATTCTGTTTCTGACTTTAAGGGCTTCTAGAAAGTTCTCCCAGGCGGTCGTTCCTACCCCAAGGTCAAACTCTGTTTTAGTGTATTTTCCCAAGGCTTTGTAGGTAAATCTGATATTGTCTGGAAGCTTTAGGAATTTGGTCTGCTCTTTTATGTTTCCGTTTTCCTTAAGCTCGTAGCTCCTGTCTGATGAGAGCTCGTACTCCCCCGGGCGGAATGTCTTCCCTTTTATCTCTATAGCTTTCAATAAGGTTTGCTTTAAAACCCAGGTAGTGCCTTCGATCATCGCGAAGACACTTCGGATATAGGCGTGTCAGGTAAACTGGTTGTCGTCACACGCCATTGCTTCCTCAGTCCAGTGTGCATCATCTAACATAGGCATTAAGGTGTCGGTGAGATCTTTTAACTTCATAGGTTGGTTCTTTTTACATGGAGTTTTTGAGAGTAGGTTCAAATCCCCATGCCGCAGGCGCGTTGACTAGGCTGCTATCAGGGGAGGGGTTCAAAGCAGGTGGTACAACATTGGTACAAAGGTTGGAGTTGTCGTTTGTAGGCTTCATGAATAAAGGTCTTTAGAAAACAGCTGCCCAATCCAGCATTGTGGTACGAGCCAGAAGCCTCTGTTGTTTCCAGGCTGATCATACAAACTGATGCTACTCAGGGTGCAGCCAGCATCGTTGCGCATGCGGATCATCCAGTGCCATTCACGATCCGCTGCGATGGCAGGCAGGGCGATATCTCGGACATAGATCAGAGCCCCGTCTTCTGGCTACGGCCATGGGACACAACGATCCAAGTAGCGAACCACCTTCCAGCAGGGGAACAGCTCTTGGATGATGGATGAATCCTTTAACTGAAGGGGTGTGGGAACCAGCCGATCTGTGATCAGCGTCGGAAGACAATCCATGCCAGTCGTTCCTGGGCATCCCTGTGAGGCCTTGATTATCTGCACCGGGCCTGTTTGTGTCCACCGTTGCCTGATTTGCGAAACGTCACCACAGGCGGCAATGGGTCGGTAAGCGCGTCTGAGTCGAACTGACCATCCTTGTCCTCCCTCACATGGAGGACAAGCCACGAATACTCGCGAGCGGTAATGATGCAGCAGAAAACCCAGCGGCCCGTGCAGTTCCGCCATTGTCCCCCGCACAAAGCCATTTTGAAATTCTGTGGCATTCCTAACAGGAATGGCTCTATAAAAAACATGAATTTTATTTATAGCACCTGAACCCCTATCGTAGTTTCTCCTGCATATGGAGATGACGGTATGAACGATTCAAGGCTGTGCTTATACGTTGACGCTCAATTCACCAGCCCTTACGCCATGTCATGTTTTGTGGCGCTTCGTGAAAAGGGAATCGAGTTCAAGATGAATACCCTTGACCTGGACACACTGGAGCATCATGCACGGGACTATTCCCGTCTTTCGCTGACTCAGAGAGTACCCACTCTGAGGCATGGCGAATTTGCATTGTCTGAATCATCCGCAATCACCGAGTACCTGGAAGACCTGTTCCCTCAGGCGCCGATTTACCCGACAAACCCGCTGCAACGTGCCAAGGCGCGGCAAGTTCAAGCCTGGCTGCGAAGTGATTTGCTACCTATCCGCCAGGAGCGCTCCACGCTTGGCGTGTTCTACGGCGTTAAATACGGTGCTTTGTCAGTCTCGGCTGAGTCCTCGTCGCAAAAGTTGGTGGAGGCAGCGCAACTGCTGCTGGACGATAGCCCGGACTACCTTTTTGGCGAATGGTCTATCGCCGATGTCGATCTCGCTTTGATGCTGAATCGACTGTTACTAAATGGAGATCGCCTTCCCGTTCGACTAGAGGATTATGCTCAGCGACAATGGCAGCGTCCGACCGTGCAGGAGTGGGTTCAGTTGGAGCGACCTCCGCTGTAGCGGCACCGGCTTTCGACCTGGAACTGCCTATGGCAGAGCGTCGCGAATAAGGGGCGGCGTTCAGTCCAGACCTGCTTTTTCGACTGGCAGTGGACGGCCAACGATTCTGATAAGTTGTTGCAAGGCCATTGCCTGGGGATGTAATGCAGCTGCTCACTTATGGTCGCTTGCAGCCCTCTGCGAAAGGCAGCTCTGGGTCGAAAGTGGTCACCCATGGCGTTCACAAGTGAATCGGCCAAGGAGTTATGGCCTAAAGCGGATTGGGTAGACACGCAAGGGTGGTACGAAATTGTTACGTAGTCAGGATGACTTGGCGGAAAGCCTTGAACTGAAAGGGCTTTAGGGTCTGTATGAAAAGCCTTGAGACGAAGGTCAGGCAAGGCGAAAACAGCCGAGGAAGCGGAGTTTACGGGTTGTAAATGAGCATTCCGAGGCTGTTTTCAACGCAGCATCACCGAGTATCAAGGTTTTTCATACAGAGCCTAGGAAGTAGAACTCCAATCCATCATGGGTGCAACGCTGAACCGGCGGGAGGGTTCAGGGCGCGTGGTTTGTGGCTTTGAGGCTTGTGATGCAGTCCGTTCGTTCAACGTATTCAATACCGAATACCAACAATTTTGTCGCGTTGTGCTTTTCGCTCGGGGCGCTATACCAACAGAGTCGCACAGGAGGCGTTCAAGACGCCAGTTTACCAAGAGCACCAGGTATTTGCCTGTAGAGCCTTGCTTGCCGCGGCCCCGATGGTCAGTCCGTCAGGGAAACATTGCCCGCGAAACCCCCTACGGTCTGGATAGCTTCCCGCTGACTTTGCCGAGCATCCGCCTTACGATAGATTGTTCGCCTCAATCAACTCGCGCCATGTCGAAACCCACAAACAGCCGGCATCCGAAGGGAAGACTCATGCATCCATACGACATGCCCCAAGCCGAAGCGGAAAAGATTCACGTCGAGATCGCCAAACTGATGGCAGAGACTCGCAAGCTCAATGCCGAAGCAGGCAAATTGACCCGAGAAACCTTCTGGTACCCGATCGGTATCGCGACCGGTCTGGTGACAGCAGTGGCGGGCATCACCGCACTGACAATCAAGGTCTTTGCCTGAATTCCCAGCCCCGCAATCGCGGGGCTTCGTGGATCAAGGCCAATGGCCTGCACTTCATCAAATGGTCTACAAAGCTGGCGCCAGCGCCATCGATGGTCAAAGCTGCAGGTTCCCCTTGCATTGATAAAGGACTTCGCATGCCCATCCGACGCTCATCGATCGCCGCTGCCATCGCCTTGTCATTCCTGTCGTTTTCCGCACTCGCCGCCAACCTGGCTCCCGACGCGCTATTGAAAAAGGCCGAAGCCGAGCAGAAGGCCTATCTCGCCACCGTCAAGCAACTGGTGAACGTAGACACCGGAACCGGCCAGGCGCCGGGGCTGAAAACCGTCAGCGCCCTGCTGGTCGAGCGGCTCAAGGCGTTGGGTGCCGAGGTCAAGACCAGCCCGGCCAGCCCGTCGGCGGGTGACAACATCGTTGGCACCTTCAAGGGCACCGGCAGCAAGTCGTTCTTGCTGATGGTCCACTACGACACGGTGTTCCTGCCCGGCACTGCGGCCAAGCGGCCGTTCAAGGTCGAGGGCGAGCGTGCCTATGGTCCTGGCGTGGCCGATGCCAAAGGGGGTGTGGCGATGATCCTGCACTCGCTGAAGCTGCTGCAGGACGAGAAGTTCAAAGGTTTCGGCACCTTGACCGTACTGTTCAACCCGGATGAGGAAACCGGCTCCAGCGGCTCGAAGGCGATCATCGCGGAACTGGCGCGCAAGCATGACTACGTGTTCTCGTACGAGCCGCCGGACAAGGACGCGGTAACAGTCGCGACCAATGGCATCAATGGCGTATTTCTCGAAGTGAAAGGCAAGTCTTCCCACGCAGGGTCCGCACCCGAGGCTGGGCGTAATGCCGCCATGGAGTTGGCCCACCAGATGCTGCAGTTGAAGGACCTCGGCGACCCGGCCAAAGGCACCACGGTCAACTGGACGATGGTCAAGGCGGGCGACAAGCGCAACATCATTCCCGCCAGCGCCACGGCCGAGGCGGACATGCGCTACTCGGACCTGAGCGAAAGCGACCGGGTGCTGGCCGACGCGCAACGGCTCGTACAGAAGAAACTCATCGAGGGCACCGAAGTGACGGTGCGCCTCGACAAGGGCCGCCCGCCGCTGGCGAAGAACGCCGGCTCCGAGCAGTTGGCGAAAACCGCCCAGACGCTCTACGCGAAGATCGATCGCAATATCGAGCCGATTGCCATGCGTTTCGGGACTGATGCGGGCTATGCCTACGTGCCCGGCAGCGAGAAGCCGGCAGTGCTTGAAACCATGGGCGTGGTGGGGGCGGGATTGCATGCCGATGACGAGTACATCGAGCTGTCGAGCATCGCGCCGAGGCTTTATCTGACAGTGGCTTTGATCCAGCAATTGTCCGAGGCGGCGAAGTAAGAGCGCGTAGGCTCAGGTGTTTACTGTCCTGGGATCAATGGCTATGCCGGTTTGATTTGCGGGGTGGCTGCTTGGAGGGCGAGCCCGCTCCCATAGGGGGCGGGCAGCGTATTGCAGGCTTTGTAGCCGCGGGCGGTAACTCAGGGGTAAAGGTGCGACGTTGCTTGGTCATCAGGCACCTGTCTATGGCGAGTATTCTCGCCTAAAGGGGTGTCCGGCATAGATCACTACACTGCCTCAGTGCAACTGATCGGATGCGTAATGTCGCTCGCGTCGGTTTCAGGATGCGCCCTGTCGTTTGCACGCTACCGTTTCCCGGCAACGGTGCCATTCTTATCAGGATGTCCGACGACCGAGTGCGCACAGACGCACCGGCTTGGACGAGGAAGGCGACCGTGATCCTGTGACCGTGACGGGCCCGGAACGCCACAGCAGAACACCGCCGGACACCTGCCCGCACCCTCGGGCGGATCCGGGTTGCCGAGGTCCGCTGTATGCCTGAAGAGACGCTTGACCTGCCCTTGATCCAGCGTGTGCTGGACAACCACAAGGAGGTGCCCGGTGCGCTGTTGCCGATCCTCCACGCCATCCAGCAAGGCCTGGGCCATGTACCCGATGAAGCAGTCCCCGAGATCGCCCATGCGCTGAACCTCAGCCTCGCCGAGGTGCGTGGGGTGATCAGCTTCTACCATGATTTCCGCACTTCGCCCCCGGCACGCCACACCCTGCGCCTGTGCCGCGCCGAGTCGTGCCAGAGCCGCGGCGCCGAAGCCCTGGCCGCGCAACTGCGCGAACAGCTCGGGCTGGACGACCATGGCACCACTGCCGACGGAGCATTGAGTCTGCGCCCGGTGTACTGCCTCGGCGCTTGCGCCTGCTCGCCAGCGCTGGAGCTGGACGGCCAGGTGCATGCGCGGCTCACGCCCGAACGTCTGCAGGCTTTGGTGAAAAGCTGCAGGGTGGAGGCGGGCGCATGATCAAGCTGTGTATTTCCTGCGATTCGCTGGCTCGCGCAGTGGGCGCCGACCAGGTCGCCGAGGCGTTCGAACGTGAGGCTGCACAGCGGCAACTGCCGCTGCAGATCCAGCGCACCAGCTCGCGTGGCCTGTATTGGCTCGAGCCATTGCTGGAGCTCGAAAGCGCCGAAGGGCGCCTGGGCTTCGGGCCGGTCATGCCGGAAGATGTGCCGGGCCTGCTGGAGGCTCTGGACAAGGGGGGCGAGCATCCACTGGCATTGGGCCCTGTCGAACAGATCCCCTATCTGAAGACCCAGCAGCGCCTGCTGTTCGCGCGCGCCGGTATCACCCGCCCGTTGTCGCTGGACGACTATCAGGCCCATGGCGGCTTCGAGGGCTTGCGCAAGGCTGCATTGATGGACGGCGATGCAGTGGTTGCCGCAGTGCTCGATTCCGGCCTGCGTGGTCGGGGCGGGGCCGCGTTCCCGGCCGGCATCAAGTGGCGCACCGTGCGCCAGGCGCCGGCTGGGCAGAAGTACATTGTCTGCAATGCCGACGAAGGCGACTCCGGCACCTTCGCCGACCGCATGCTGATGGAGGGCGATCCCTTCCTGCTGATCGAAGGCATGATCATCGCCGGCCTCGCTGTCGGCGCAAGCAAGGGCTACATTTATGTGCGCTCCGAATACCCGGACGCCATCCGTGTGCTCAACGAGGCCGTGATGCTGGCCCGCGAAGCGGGTTATCTGGACGTCACTGGCAGCGGCGTGGCGTTCGAGCTCGAGGTGCGTGTGGGCGCTGGCGCCTATATTTGCGGCGAGGAGACGGCGCTGCTGGAGTCGATCGAAGGCAAGCGCGGCATCGTGCGCGCCAAGCCGCCACTGCCGGCGCTCGAGGGCCTGTTCGGCCAGCCGACGCTGGTGCATAACGTCCTGACCTTGGCGTCTGTGCCGATCATCCTGGCAAAAGGTGCCGCGTTCTATCGCGACTTTGGCATGGGCCGTTCACTGGGCACCTTGCCGTTCCAACTGGCGGGCAATGTGCGCCAGGGCGGGCTGGTCGAGCGGGCTTTTGGCCTGACCCTGCGTGAGCTGGTCGAGGGGTATGGCGGTGGTACCGCCAGTGGTCGTCCGTTGAAGGCCGCGCAGGTCGGCGGCCCTCTGGGCGCCTGGGTGCCGCCGTCGCAGTTCGATACGCCGCTGGACTACGAGGCCTTCGCCGCCATCGGCGCGATGATCGGCCATGGCGGTGTGGTGGTCGCTGACGACACACTGAACATGGCTGGCATGGCGCGCTTCGCCCTGCAGTTCTGCGCCGAGGAGTCCTGCGGCAAGTGCACGCCGTGCCGGATCGGGTCGACCCGCGGGATGGAAGTGGTGGATCGCCTGATCGCCAGCAGCGATCCTGCTGCGCGCGAGGATCAGGCCCACCTGCTGCGTGACCTGTGCGACACGATGCAGTACGGCTCGCTGTGCGCCATGGGCGGGATGACCGCTTACCCCGTGGCCAGCGCCCTCAAGCATTTTCCTGCCGATTTCGGTCTGGCCAGCCCGGAGGCCGCCCAATGATCCATTATTTCGACCCCGCCAACAGCGATATCGACCTGGGCACGCCTGCCCGCGACAGTGAAGTACAGGTCAGCCTGAACATCGACGGCCGCGCGATCAGCGTCCCAGCAGGCACCTCGGTGATGCGCGCTGCCGCGCTGCTGGGCACCAGCATCCCCAAGCTGTGCGCCACCGACAGCCTCGAAGCCTTCGGCTCATGCCGCATGTGCATGGTCGAGATCGACGGCATGCGCGGCTATCCGGCTTCATGCACCACGCCGGTCAGCGAAGGCATGGTGGTGCGTACCCAGACGCCGCGGCTGGCCGACCTGCGGCGCAATGTCATGGAGCTGTACATCTCCGATCACCCACTGGACTGCCTGACCTGCTCGGCCAACGGCAACTGCGAGCTGCAAACGGTCGCCGGCCAGGTGGGCCTGCGCGAAGTGCGCTATGGCTATGACGGGGCCAACCATCTCAACGAGGCCAAGGACGTCTCCAACCCGTACTTCGACTACGAGCCCAGCAAGTGCATCGTCTGCAGCCGCTGCGTACGTGCCTGCGAAGACATTCAGGGCACCTTCGCCCTGACCATCAGTGGCCGAGGCTTCGAGTCGCGGGTGGCGGCGGCCGGAGGCGAGAATTTCCTCGCCTCCGAGTGCGTGTCGTGCGGCGCCTGCGTGCAGGCCTGCCCGACGGCGACCCTGACCGAGAAGAGCCTGGTCCAGCTCGGCCAGCCGGAGCGCGCAGTAATCACCACCTGTGCCTATTGCGGGGTGGGCTGCTCGTTCCGCGCCGAGATGAAGGGCGATCAACTGGTGCGCATGGTCCCGGACAAGAACGGCGGCGCCAACCACGGCCACGCCTGCGTCAAGGGGCGCTTCGCCTGGGGCTACGCCACTCACCCGGATCGCATCACCACGCCGATGATCCGCAAGCGCCTTGAAGACCCGTGGCAGGAAGTCAGCTGGGATGAGGCGCTGGCCTATGCCGCCAGTGAGTTCCGACGCATCCAGCTCAAGTACGGGCGCGATTCGATCGGCGGTATCACCTCCAGCCGTTGCACCAACGAAGAAGCCTATCTGGTGCAGAAGCTGGTGCGTGCCGCCTTTGGCAACAACAACGTGGACACCTGCGCGCGGGTCTGCCATTCGCCGACCGGCTATGGCCTGAAGCAGACCCTGGGCGAATCCGCCGGAACCCAGAGCTTCGACTCGGTGATGCAGGCCGACGTGATCCTGGTGATCGGCGCCAACCCGACCGACGCTCACCCGGTGTTCGGCTCGCAACTCAAGCGCCGCCTGCGCCAGGGCGCGCGGCTGATCGTCATCGACCCGCGCCGCATCGACCTGGTCGACTCGCCCCACGCCCGCGCCGAGTTGCACCTGCAACTGCGTCCGGGCACCAACGTCGCCATGCTCAATGCCCTGGCCCATGTGATCGTCGATGAAGGGCTGCTCGACCAGGCATTCATCGACGCGCGCTGCGAGAGTGCCGAGTTCACGCGTTGGCGTGAGTTCGTAAGCCTCGCCGAGAATTCACCCGAGGCGCTTGGGCCGGTGTGCGGCGTGCCTGCCGAGCAGATCCGCGAGGCGGCGCGGGTGTATGCGGGCGCCGGCAATGCGGCGATCTACTATGGCCTGGGCGTCACCGAACACAGCCAGGGCAGCACCGCGGTGATGGGCATCGCCAACCTGGCCATGGCAACCGGCAACATCGGTCGCGAAGGCGTGGGCGTCAATCCGTTGCGTGGTCAGAACAACGTCCAGGGCTCGTGCGACATGGGCTCCTTCCCCCACGAGTTGCCGGGCTACCGGCACATCTCCAACGAGGCGGTGCGCAGCGAATTCGAGCAGGCCTGGGGCGTGACCTTGCAGCCCGACCCGGGGCTGCGTATTCCCAACATGTTCGAGGCCGCGCTCGACGGCAGCTTCAAGGCGCTGTACTGCCAGGGCGAGGATATCGCCCAGAGCGACCCGAACACCCAGCACGTCACCGCGGCACTGATGGCCATGGAGTGCGTGGTGGTGCAGGACATCTTCCTCAACGAAACCGCCAAGTTCGCCCATGTGTTCCTGCCGGGCAGTTCGTTCCTGGAAAAGGACGGCACCTTCACCAACGCCGAACGCCGTATCTCGCGGGTGCGCAAGGTGATGGAGCCGCTGGCCGGCAAGGCCGACTGGGAGGCGACCGTGGCCCTGGCCAATGCCCTGGGCTATCGCATGGACTACCGGCACCCGTCCGAGATCATGGACGAAATCGCCCGCCTGACGCCGAGCTTCCACCGCGTCAGCTATGCCGAGATCGACCGCCGCGGCAGCCTGCAATGGCCGTGCAACGAGGCCGCGCCCGACGGCACCCCGACCATGCACATCGACCAGTTCGTGCGCGGCAAGGGGCGATTCATGCTCACCGGTTATGTGCCCACCGACGAGAAGGTCAATGCCCGTTATCCGTTGTTGCTGACCACCGGCCGCATCCTCAGCCAATACAACGTTGGCGCCCAGACCCGTCGCACCCACAACGTTGTCTGGCACGATGAGGATCGTCTGGAGATCCACGCCAGCGATGCCGAAAGCCGCGGCATCCGCGACGGCGACTGGGTTGGCGTGGGCAGCCGTGCGGGGCAGAGCGTTTTGCGTGCGCGGGTCAGTGCGCGGGTGTCGCCAGGCGTGGTGTACACCACCTTCCACTTCCCTGAGTCTGGCGCCAACGTGATCACCACCGACAACTCCGACTGGGCCACCAATTGCCCCGAGTACAAGGTCACGGCGGTTGAGGTGGTGCGAGTCTTCCAGCCCTCGGAATGGCAGAAGCGCTACCAGCATTTCAGTGACGAACAGCAGCGCCTGCTCAAGGAGCGGCGTAAGGCCGAAGACCAGGAAAAAGCCGAGGTGCGCCGATGAGCAGTGACAACCTGGTCAAGATGGCCAACCAGATCGCCCACTATTTCGACAGCGAGCCTGATCGGGCGCTGGCGGTGCAGGGGGTGAGACAACACCTGAACAGCTTCTGGACCCCGGCGATGCGGCGTCAGTTGAGCGAGTGGATCGAGGCCCATGCGGGGGAAGGGCTCGATTCGAAGGTGCGGGAGGCGTTGGGGTAGTTACCAGGCCTCGGCATCGCCCATGCCGAGGCCGCGCAGGTATTGGCCGATTTCGCTATAATCGAACTTCCATCACCCCGTGAGAGGCGTTGAACGGTGAAAGGCATCAGCTTGGAAACCAAAAGAGCAGCTTGGGAAAAAACTCGCCGCTCGAACTACGCAGCCAGTCTGCGGCTTGAGGGGTTTGATGTCACGCCTGACTCCGCGGAGCGTAAGCTCCCGTCCAAGGAAGAGTTGTTGCGTCATTACCGCAAGCAGGATTGATCTTTGGACAAGTATGGTGTCGGACAGGACGCCTACTGTTATCCCGGTACGGTCGTCCTGTGCAATCTGCTTGATCTTCGTGATGATTCAGCGCTTGCCAGGGCCGAGCGGGACTTTTCCGAGCTCGCTGCCAGTCAGCTCCCATTCGAGCTCCCTCCTTACGATCTTCCCTATCTCCAGAGGCTTCATCGCGCGCTTTTTCAGGATATCTATGCGTGGGCTGGAGAAATTCGCACGCTCGATATTTCCAAAGGCGGCACACGTTTCTGCAATGTGAGCCGCATTGAAGCCGAAGCTTCAAAAGTATTCCGCAGCCTTGCACAGCAAGGTTGGTATGAGGGCTATTCGCGTGCGGATCTGGTTCACGCTGTGGCAGAAAGCTTTGGCGATTTGAACATGGTCCATCCGTTTCGCGAGGGAAATGGGCGAGCTCAGCGGATTCTTTACGAACATGTGATCTTGAACGCGGGTTTTGAAATCGATTGGTGGTCGGTCGAGCCTGATGAGTGGGTGGCTGCGAACATAGCGGCAGTTGTTTGCGATTATTCGCCTCTGGAAGCGGTTTTCGACAGGTGCATCGGGCGGACCGTCATCGGCTTGTCGCCGGTTTAGCGTTCATGGCGACGCCCAACATGAAACCTCCGTCATCTTCGCCAACCTCGCCCGGTGCTAGGCTCGAGTAAATACTCGCCACGGAAACCCCACCATGGAAATGAACTGGCACCAGGCCCTGCAAGAGAGCCTGAGCTGGCTTGCAGTCGCTTCATTGATCACACTTGTCGGCTTCACCGCCGCCGCTTTCCTGGCGGTGCGCTTCACCCGCTGGGGCCAGCAGTTCTGGCAGTTGGCGGGTGAGTACTTCAGTTTCAGGCGCAGCTGGCGCCCGCTGCTCGTTTTTGCACTGTTGTTGTTCCTGGCGCTGTTCTCGGTGCGCATGAACGTGCTGTTCTCGTTCTGGTACAACGGTTTCTATAGCGCCCTGCAGGGCCTGGACCAGACGGCGTTCTGGTACCTGCTTGGGGTATTCGCGGTACTGGCAACCATTCATGTGCTGCGTTCACTGTTCAACTACTACGTCACCCAGTCGTTCAACATCCACTGGCGGGTCTGGCTGACCGAGCGCCTGACTGCCGACTGGATGCATGGCGATGCCTACTACCGCGGGCAATTCTTAGATGAGCCGGTGGACAACCCTGACCAACGTATCGAACTGGACGTCAACGCCTTCGTTTCCGGCTCGGTGTCGCTGGCCCTCGGGGCAGTGAGTGCGTTGGTCTCGCTGGTGGCCTTCACCGGCATTCTCTGGGGGCTGTCGGCACCACTGGCGGTTGCCGGGGTGGAGGTGCCGCGGGCGATGGTGTTTGCGGTCTATGTCTATGTGCTCATCGCCACCTGGATCGCTTTCCGCCTCGGGCGGCCGTTGATTCGCCTGAATTTCCTCAACGAAAAGCTCACGGCGAACTTTCGCTACGCACTGATGCGCTTGCGCGAGAATGCCGAGAACATTGCCTTCTACCAGGGCGCGCAGGTTGAGCGGGGCACGTTGCTCGGGCGCTTCTTCGCCTTGATCGGCAATGTCTGGTCGTTGGTCTGGCGGAGCCTGAAGTTCAATGGTTTCAACCTGGGTGTCAGCCAGGTCGCGGTGGTGTTCCCGTTCATCCTGCAGGCGCCGCGTTTCTTCAGCGGAGCGATCAAGCTGGGTGATGTGATGCAGACGTCGCAGGCGTTCGGACAAGTGCAGGATTCGTTGTCGTTTTTCCGTGAGTCCTACGACACCTTTGCCAGCTACCGCGCGACCCTCGATCGTCTCACCGGTTTTCTCGATGCCAACCACCAGGCCAGCGAGCTGCCGCACGTGGCTACCCGCGAGCTGCCGCGGGCCCTGGATATCGCTGGCCTGCAGGTGCTGCGCCCGGATGGCCACCGCTTGATTGCCGACCTGAGCCTGAAGCTGCAGGCCGGGCAGGCCTTGCTGATCAAGGGGCCTTCGGGCAGCGGCAAGACCACGCTGCTTCGGGCCCTGGCGGGATTGTGGCCTTATGCAGAAGGGGCGGTCGCGCGGCCGTTGGGTGGGCAGGCGCTGTTCCTGTCGCAGCGGCCGTACCTGCCGTTGGGGGATCTGCGCACCGCCATCGCCTACCCGGCCCAGGTCGGCCAGGATCAGGATGCGCGGATGCAACAGGCATTGCGGCAAGTGAACCTGGCGCATCTGGCCGAGCGCCTCGAGGAAAGCCGCGACTGGACGCGCATCCTGTCGATCGGCGAGCAGCAGCGCCTGGCGTTTGCGCGATTATTGTTCAACCAGCCGCATGTGGTGTTCCTCGACGAGTCCACCTCGGCGATGGATGAAGGCTTGGAACATGCCTTGTATTCGCTGCTGCGCAACGAAATGCCGGAAACCTTGCTGGTGAGTGTCGGGCATCGCAGCACGCTGGCCGGGTTCCACAGCCACCGGCTGGAGGTCGATGGCCAGGGTGGATGGGCGTTGTTCGAGCAGGACGCGGTGGTGCTGTCCTGAGCATCAGCCGTAGACGAAAAAGCCCCCTGGCATCGCTGCCAGGGGGCTTTTTCATATGGCGCAGGCCCTACATGTTGGGGTAGTTAGGGCCGCCGGCACCTTCTGGGGTGACCCAGGTGATGTTCTGCGACGGATCCTTGATGTCGCAGGTCTTGCAGTGCACGCAGTTCTGCGCGTTGATCTGGAAGCGCTTGCTGCCGTCTTCCTGGGTGACCACCTCGTAGACACCGGCCGGGCAGTAACGCTGCGCGGGTTCGTCGTACAGCGGGAGGTTGGTAACGATCGGCACGTTCGGATCGGTCAACTTCAAGTGGCAGGGTTGCTCTTCTTCATGGTTGGTGCTGGAGAGGAACACCGAGCTGAGTTTGTCGAAGCTGAGCTTGCCGTCGGGCTTGGGGTAGTCGATCTTCTTGGCGTCGGCGGCCAGCTTCAGGCAGGCGTAGTCCGGCTTGGTGTCGTGCAGGGTGAAGGGCAGCTTGCCGCCGAACCAGTTCTGGTCGACATAGTTGAACGCTGCTCCGAACAGCGGGCCGAACTTGTGCATGGCCGGGCCGAAGTTGCGGCTGGCGTACAGCTCCTCATACAGCCAGCTGGCCTTGAATGCCTCGACGTAGCTGTTGAGGGCGTCGCCGCCTTCGCTGCCGGCGAACAGGGCGTCGGCCACTGCATCGGCGGCCAGCATGCCGGACTTCATTGCAGTGTGGCTGCCCTTGATCTTGGCGAAGTTCAAGGTGCCCAGGTCGCAACCGATCAGCGCGCCACCGTTGAACACCATCTTCGGCAGCGAGTTCAGGCCGCCCTTGCAGATGGCGCGGGCGCCGTAGCTGATGCGCTTGCCGCCTTCCAGATATTGGCTGATCACCGGGTGGTGCTTCAGGCGCTGGAACTCGTCGAACGGCGACAGGTAAGGGTTGGCATAGGAGAGGTCGACGATCAGGCCGACCACCACCTGGTTGTTCTCCAGGTGATAGAGGAACGAGCCGCCGGTGTTCTCGGCGCTGACTACATCCAGCGGCCAGCCGGCGGTGTGCACCACCAGGCCCTGTTCGTGCTTGCTCGGGTCGATCTCCCAGATTTCCTTGATGCCGATACCGTAGTGCTGCACATCGGCTTCGCTGTCCAGGTCGAAGCGCTTGATCAGCTGCTTGCCAATGTGGCCGCGGCAACCTTCGGCGAACAGCGTGTACTTGGCGCGCAGCTCCATGCCGGGGGTGTACAGGCCGTCCTTGGGCTGACCTTCGCGGTCGACACCCAGGTCGCCGGTGACGATGCCACGGACCACGCCGTTTTCGTCGAACAGCGCTTCCTGGGCGGCGAAGCCGGGATAGATTTCCACGCCCAGGTTCTCGGCCTGCTGGGCCAGCCAGCGGCACAGGTTGCCCAGCGAGATGATGTAGTTGCCCTGGTTGTGCATGGTCTTGGGCACGAACAGGTCCGGCACCTTGACCGAACTGCCCTGGTCCTTGAGCACATAGATGTCGTCGCGCTTGACCTCGGTGTTCAGCGGGGCGCCGAGTTCTTTCCAGTCGGGGAACAGCTCGTTCAGCGCGCGGGGTTCGAAGACCGCACCGGAGAGGATGTGGGCGCCGACCTCGGAGCCTTTCTCGACCACGCAGACGCTGATCTCGTTACCGGCTTCGGCGGCCTTCTGCTTCAGGCGGCAGGCGGCAGACAGGCCCGCCGGGCCTGCGCCGACGATGACCACGTCGAATTCCATGTATTCGCGTTCCACAGGTTCTCTCCTACTCAAGGCTCATCGCGTTGCTTGTCTTATGGGTGTCGGATGCCCGCTCACGGTCGGGGCAGCTGTAGCCGTGCCGGTGGCGGACTACACCGTTTTGTCTTGGCCGCGCATTATATCTACACCACTTGGCGGGTCCAATACAAACGTTTGTTTGAATTTGCCGCAGCCCAGTAAAATCACAGGAGGGCGGCTGGAGGCTGGCCAATTTGCCGTATTGACCGGATTGGGTGTTACGGTCAAGATACGAGCGGTTTTACGCTCGCCGTAGGCTGACCGTCGGGCGCAGGTGCACCTCTAAAAACCAGGCGTAGAGCAGGGAATACAGGCCGAAACCCTTTTTGTAGTGGAGTCTACACGCCACGACAGGAAATGACCCGCGGGTTTTGCCCCGCAAGTCCGCACAGGACTGATCGGTCATGGCAAATTTCGCTCGACCCGGAACGTTTTCAGAGGTGTCCTTGTACCCACGCGCATTCGCCGGGCACGCCCCAGGCGACATTCTTTTCACCGGAGAGTAACGAGGAATCCATGAAGGTTCTTGTAGCTGTCAAACGAGTGGTCGACTACAACGTCAAGGTTCGCGTCAAGGCGGACAACTCCGGCGTCGACCTTGCAAACGTCAAGATGTCCATGAACCCCTTCTGCGAAATCGCCGTGGAAGAAGCCGTACGCCTGAAAGAGAAGGGCGTTGCGACCGAGATCGTCGCCGTTGCCGTCGGCCCGACCGCTGCCCAGGAGCAACTGCGTACCGCCCTGGCACTGGGTGCCGATCGTGCCATCCTGGTCGAGACCGCCGAGGAGCTGAACTCCCTGGCCGTGGCCAAGGCGCTGAAGGCCATCGTCGATAAAGAGCAGCCACAGCTGGTCATCCTCGGCAAGCAGGCCATCGACAGTGACAACAACCAGACCGGCCAGATGCTGGCTGCGCTGACCGGCTACGCCCAGGGCACCTTCGCCTCCAAGGTCGAAGTGGCTGGCGACAAGCTGAACGTCACCCGCGAGATCGATGGCGGCCTGCAGACCGTCGCGCTGAACCTGCCGGCGATCGTCACCACCGACCTGCGCCTGAACGAGCCGCGCTACGCGTCGCTGCCGAACATCATGAAGGCCAAGAAGAAGCCGCTGGAGACTGTGACTCCAGACGCGCTGGGCGTATCCACCGCCTCCACCACCAAGACCGTGAAAGTCGAAGCGCCTGCTGCACGCAGCGCCGGTATCAAGGTCAAGTCGGTGGCCGAACTGGTCGAGAAGCTGAAGAACGAAGCGAAGGTAATCTAAATGACTATCCTGGTTGTCGCTGAACACGAGAACGGTGCCGTTGCCCCGGCTACCCTGAACACTGTCGCTGCTGCCGCCAAGATCGGTGGTGATGTGCACGTGCTGGTCGCAGGCCAGAACGTCGGTGGCGTCGCCGAGTCCGCTGCCAAGATCGCGGGCGTTGCCAAGGTGCTGGTTGCGGACAACGCCGCCTACGCCCACGCCCTGCCTGAAAACGTAGCGCCCCTGATCGTCGAGCTGGCCAAGGGCTACAGCCACGTGCTGGCCCCGGCCACCACCAACGGCAAGAACATCCTGCCACGCGTTGCTGCGCTGCTGGACGTCGACCAGATCTCCGAGATCGTCTCGGTCGAATCCGCCGACACCTTCAAGCGCCCGATCTATGCCGGTAACGCCATTGCCACCGTGCAATCGAGCGCTGCGGTCAAGGTCATCACCGTGCGTACCACCGGCTTCGACGCCGTGGCCGCCGAAGGTGGTTCGGCTGCGGTGGAAGCCGTGGCTGCTGCCCATGATGCTGGCAAGTCGGCCTTCGTCAACGAAGAGCTGGCCAAGTCCGATCGTCCCGAGCTGACCGCTGCCAAGATCGTCGTCTCCGGCGGCCGTGGCATGGGCAACGGTGACAACTTCAAGCATCTGTACGCCCTGGCCGACAAGCTCGGTGCTGCGGTCGGTGCTTCCCGTGCCGCCGTCGACGCGGGCTTCGTGCCGAACGACATGCAGGTTGGCCAGACCGGCAAGATCGTCGCGCCGCAGTTGTACATCGCCGTCGGTATCTCCGGCGCGATCCAGCACCTGGCGGGCATGAAGGACTCCAAGGTGATCGTCGCGATCAACAAGGACGAAGAAGCCCCGATCTTCCAGGTGGCCGACTACGGCCTGGTTGCCGACCTCTTCGAGGCGGTGCCGGAGCTGGAAAAGCTGGTCTGATCCGAGCGCTTCACTTATAAAGAAGCCC
>NZ_JABWRO010000077.1:0-26081 GCF_014268985.1 Pseudomonas sp. RW10S2
AGGCCGGTATCGAGAGATACCGGCCTTTTCGTTTTCGCGCCTGCGAACACCGGACCTTGCCAGCGTGTTCAGGCGGCAAGGTCAGGATCGATCGAGATCGCGGTCAGAAGTCGTACCGCACCTTTGCCGAGAATACGTCGGCATTGAAGCCCGACTTGCCCACGTAGTCATAATTGACCCCGAGGGTCACTGCACCCAGCTTGTAGTCGGCACCGACACCTGCTTCGTAGCTGTTGCGCACCGCACTTGCGCCGCGGGTCACGAATGGCGTGTTGCCGAGCAGGAAGGTCGAGGTGCTGTTGGTCTGGTCGGCGGCGAAGTCGTGGTAGCCCATCAGCTTGAATTGCGGCTCCAGGGTCCCGACACCAACGGCATAGCTGCCCGCCACTCGCACACCTGCACCCAGCTCGAGGGCTTCGTAGCGCTCATCTTCGACCTTGAGTGCGGCGGACGAGCCTTTCTCGCGGTAGCCATCGATGTCGACACGGCTGTAGCGTGCGGCCACGCGTGGTTCGACCAGCAATTGCGGGTTGATGTGCCATGTGTAGCCACCCACCAGGTTCGCGGCCAACTGGTTGCTATCGTAGTCGGCCTTGGCCCGGGTGTCGGCGATCTCACGCTTGCCTTGGTTGTCGCCCCGGCCATAGGTCAGGCTGGCGTCGACGAAGTAGTTGCCCAGCGTATAGGCGCTGTACAGGGTGAAGGCATGGCTCTCGACCGACGTCTTGTTGCCACTGCTGCCGTTGACGTCAGTGTCCAGGAAGCTGTACGCCAGGCCCAGGGTGAGCTGGTCGTTGAGCTTGCCATCGGCACCGACGGCAATGCCGCGACTGTAGGCGTTGTAACCTGCCACGCCGTCACGGGTGCTCTGGGTGGCGTCGCTGTACAGCGATTGAACCCATACGCCGGCCTGGCTGAAGCCTTCCCCCGACGAGGCGCCACGCAGGTTGCTGGCGCGGCTGCTGATGGCGTTGCCGATCATGCGCTGGGCTCCGGTGGCTGCCTGGCGCGCGCCGCCGTTGACCTCCGGGGTCAGCTGGCGAGCCAGTCTGGCGACCTGGGCCTGGTCGGCGTTGGCGGCGTAGGCCAGCAGCGGGTCGCCTTTGGGCAACTGAGCCAGCAGGCCGTTACCGATCGCGTTGCCGATGGCACCCTGGGCATTGTCGTTGCCGCCGCTTTCCTTGACGATCTCGGTGACTTCTTCCACCGGTTTGGTCGTAACCTGTGCGTAGACTTTGTTGTCTTCCACCGCGCTGCTCTGCACGCGCAGCAGTGCCGAGGTACTGGTGACCTGGATGCCGTTGGGGTCAAGGTTGTGGCCGGCGGTGTCCACCAGCTGTACCTGGCCGGCCTCGACCAGCAGGTAGCGCGATCCGGACGGCTGGAAGTCCTCTTCGTCGGCGTGCAGGGCGATGCGCGAGCCTTGTTCGAACTTGCTGGTGCCGCTGACCTTGAGTACCGCCACGCTCGGGTCGGTTTCGCTGGACAATTCCAGGCCCAGCGCCGAGTTGCCGGCGATCGACAGGTTGCCGTCGATCGCGGTGCGGGCCGCGGTCAGTGACAGGGTTGCGCGGGTGTCGTCACCCAGGTTGCCGACTTCGATCCAGCCACCGGGCTTGAGGCGGATGTCCGGGGTGCTGTGGGGCAGGTAGTGGGCCTGGAACTCGCTGTTACCTTCGACCTCGATGTTGCTCAGCCCGTCGAGCATGCCGGTGATCTGGCTGCCCTCGCGCAGGATGAGCTCGACCGGCCGATTGCTGTGGCTGGCGTCGATGGCGACCTGGGCCATGATGATGCCGCTGTTGAAGATGTTCAGGTCGCCGTGGTCGCGATACCAGGGTTGCTGGCCGGGGGCGTCGAATGCGACATCGCCGATGCGAATGCCGGTGCCGCTCAAGGCGTAGATCGAGCCACGGTTGTCGATGTGCCGCCCCAGGCTACTGGTCAGGGTTGCGCCATCGAGCGCGATGGCCTGGCTGTTCGTGTCGCTGGCGACGATATTGCCGTAGTTTTCGATGCTGTCCAGGCGGGTTGGCATGCCGGTGGCGCCGCCGCGCGACGTGGCGTTGACGCTGATGGCATTGGGGCCGCTGCTTTCGATGGCGCCGCGATTGACGATCTTGCCCTGCACGGTGGCGCCGGCCAGGTTGAGGGTGATCGCGTTGTAGCCATAGGCGCGGACCTTGGCGTTCTGGGCGTTGACCAGGTCGCCCTTGATCAAGGTCGACTGGCCGTTGGCGCTGGCCAGGTTGATGCCGTAGGCTTCCCGCCGGTTGATGATGCCGATACCGGTGCCGGCCTGGAGCGTGCCTTGGTTGATCAGGTTGCCATCGATGGTGGTATTGCTGATTTTCAGCGCGTTGCCATCGAGGCTGGTGCTCCTGACGAAGGCCTGGTTCATCAGGTCGCCGGTCACATGACTGTTGCGCGCGGTGAGGGCGTCGCTGCGATTGACCATGTCCACGGTGGTGCGGTCGTTGTCGTTGATCGGGCTGTTGAAGGTCAGGTCGCCCTGTACGTTGGCGTCGTCGAGCACGATCGCGCTGCGGGAAATATTGGTGAAGCTGCCGCCGAACTCGAGGCCGTTCGCGTAGCTCTGGTGGCTGGAGGTGAAGCCGGCATCGGTCAGTTGGATGGTCTGGCCATGGGCGGGCAGGGCGCTGGTGGCAATTGCCAGGGCAAGCAGGGTTTTGCGGTAGGTCAGCGGGGACACGGTTTCTTCCTTGGAAGGCAATAGGGACAGTGCGCATCCATGCTGTGCCTGAAACCGTAACCAGTGGCCTCATGCCACATCTCTGCGCGGTCGCGAATGCTACTCGCAGTGATGGCAAAATAACACTGTCCTGTTGACGTCAATTTTTTGGATTGCCGCTTTTGCCGCTCGGCAATTGCCGCTCACTCGCCATCAAGCGGAAGCACTTTGCCGCTTTTCTGGCATTGCCGTTGCTCGCGGATGCAGATGATGCCCGGTATTGCTGGGGTTGCGGCTGTTGGCACAGGCCTTGCTATAGCTTGGCCAACGCAACGCTGGTCAACCTTCGAAGGTTCCCCGACATGAGCATCAGCTTCGACAAGGCCCTCGGCATCCATGAAAAGGCACTGGGTTTCCGCGCCCAGCGCGCCGAGGTGCTGGCCAACAACATCGCCAACGCCGACACGCCCAACTACAAGGCGCGTGACATGGACTTCTCCTCGGTGCTTGCCGCCGAGGCAGACAAACAAAGCAATGGGCGTATTTCGCTGACCCGCACCAACGGCCACCACATCGAGGCCGAAGGCCTGGCCATGGGCGACGACAGCCTCAAGTACCGCACGCCGATGCAGCCGTCGATCGACCAGAACACCGTGGATGCACAGATCGAGCAGTCGAACTATGCGCAGAACGCGATCGACTTCCAGGCCAGCTTCACCTTGCTCAACAGTAAATTCAAAGGGCTGGTATCGGCCCTGCGTGGAGAGTGACCATGTCCCTTGCCAGTGTCTTCAACATCGCCGGTAGCGGCATGAGCGCGCAGAACACGCGCCTTAACACCGTCGCCTCGAACATCGCCAACGCCGAGACCGTCTCCTCGAGCATCGACCAGACCTACCGCGCGCGCCACCCGGTGTTCGCCACCACCTTCGAACAGGCCCAGAACGGCGCCGGTCAGTCGCTGTTCGACGACCAGGGCCAGGCCGGCCAGGGTGTGCAGGTCAAGGGGATCATCGAGGACCAGAGCAACCTGGAAGCCCGCTACGAGCCCAATCATCCGGCGGCGAACAAGGACGGCTACGTCTACTACCCGAACGTCAACGTGGTCGAGGAGATGGCTGACATGATCTCCGCCAGCCGTGCGTTCCAGACCAACGCCGAGCTGATGAACACCGCCAAGACCATGATGCAGAAGGTGCTGACCCTGGGTCAGTGATTGAGGAGCGCAAAGCATGGCAGTCAATGTTAATGATGTGCTCGCCAACTCCGGTGTGAGCAACGGCACCAAGAAGCCAGCCAGCGAGCCGACCGACAAGAACGCGCTCGGCAAGGATGCCTTCTTGCAGTTGCTGGTCACCCAGATGCAGCACCAGAACCCGCTCGATCCGCAGGACAACGGTGAGTTCGTTGCCCAGCTTGCGCAGTTCAGCAGCCTGGAGGGTATCCAGACCCTCAACGAGTCGGTCAACGCCATTACCGGTTCGCTGGGTTCGTCCCAGGCGCTGCAGGCGTCGTCGCTGGTCGGCCGCTCGGTGATCGTGCAGAACAACAAGGCGTTGGTCGATCCGACCAAGAGCTTCAATGGTCAGGTCGTGGTGCCGCAGAGCATCGAGAGCGGCAAGGTCACGATCAAGGACAAGGATGGCAACGTCGTCAAGACCATCCAGTTGGGCGAACAGAAGAAGGGCACTGCCGACTTCATCTGGGATGGCACCAACGACAAGGGCGAGAAGGTCGCTGCAGGCAACTACACCTTTACCGCGACGACCACCGTCGATGGCAAGGCTCAGGAGATGTACACGCTGCTGCCAGCCACCGTCACCAGTGTCACTGTGGGTGGCACTGGCGGCGAGATGATGCTCAACCTGGCCGGTATCGGCAAGGTCGGCATCTCCAAAGTACAAACCATCGGAATCTAAGGCCGGCCTGTTCGGCAGAAGGAGCAATGCATGTCTTTCAATATCGGCCTTAGCGGTCTCTACGCAGCCAACAAGCAACTCGACGTTACCGGCAACAACATCGCCAACGTCAATACCACCGGTTTCAAGTCGTCGCGTGCCGAGTTCGCCGACGTCTACGCCGGCGCCAACCGCCTGGGCGTGGGCCAGAACCAGGTCGGTAACGGTGTGCGCCTGGCGGCCGTGTCGCAGCAGTTCACCCAGGGTGACGTGAACAACACTGGCAACGTGCTGGATATGGGTATCCAGGGCCAGGGCTACTTCGTCCTGTCCGACAACGGCTCGCTGACCTATACCCGTGCCGGTGCCTTCCGCACCGACAAGGACAACAACGTGGTGACCTCCGACGGCCTGAACCTGCAAGGTTATGCCGCCGACAGCACCGGCAAGATCCAGAAGGGCATCCTCACCAACCTGAAGATCGATACCTCGGCGCTGGCCCCCAAGGCCACTACCCTGATCGACCAGGGCATCAACCTGAACTCCTCCGCCGACACCATCCCGCTGGAGGTGTCCGACGGCGCGACCCCACCGGTGATGGTGCCGAACAAGCCGTTCGACCCGGCCGACCAGTCGACCTACACCAAGTCCTTCCCGACCAAGGTGTACGACAGCCAGGGTAACGAGCACACCATGGAGCAGTTCTACCGCAAGACCGGCACCAACGAGTGGACCATGTACACCCTGGTCGATGGTCGCAACCCGCTCAACCCGAGTAGCACCACGCCGCTGACCGGCACCATGACTTTCAATTCCGACGGCAGCATCAAGGCCATGACCACCGACAACACCACGGTGCCGGCGGCCAACTGGAGCGTGACCAACAACACCTTCAGCCTCAAGGGCTGGATCCCGGCCGCGAAGGATGCCGCAGGCAACTGGGCGGCCAACGGTTCGGATGGCAATGCCGACGGCATGCGCCTGGCCATGAACAGCACCACCTCGTACAACACCGAGACCGCGCGCATGTCGCAGAATCAGGACGGCTATGCCACCGGCATCCTGTCGAGCCTGTCGATCGACTCGACCGGGGTGATGTTCGCAAGCTTCAGCAACCAGCAGTCTCGCGCCATCGGCCAGGTTGCGATTGCCAGCTTCGCCAACGACCAGGGCCTGCAGCAGATCGGCGGTACGCGTTGGAAAGAAACCTTCTCCTCGGGTATTCCAGGCATCGACGCGCCGAAGACCGGCACCCTGGGCTCGGTCGAGTCCAACTCGCTGGAAGCGTCCAACGTCAACCTGACCCAGGAGCTGGTCGAGCTGATCAAGGCGCAGAGCAACTACCAGGCCAACGCCAAGACCATCTCCACCGAAAGCACCATCATGCAGACCATCATCCAGATGACCTGATGGTCGCTGGCTGAGCGTGTCTGGACGAACCCCTTTCCCGTGAAGGGGTTCGTCGTTTTTGCAGGAGGGATCATGAGGAAACTGACTGTCGCGCTGTTGGCGGCGGCATGCCTGCTCCAGGCTCAGGCCGGTACTGCGCCGTGGTGGCGCTGGGAAAGCCAGGTGGATGGGCGACTGGTGTGTTCGCAGTGGTCGCCGGGGGAGGGCTGGAAGCGGTTTGCCGGGCCGTACAACAATGGTGGGTGTCGCGATTAGCAATACCGCCACTGCTGAACTTTGGCACCCCCTTGCCGCCAGCGGCAAAGCAGCGCCGGATAACCGACGTTGCACCCTCGACGAAAACCACCAAAGGCCCGTATCCACGGGCTTTTTCTTGCCTCGGGAAAAGTTGGTTCGGAACTTGCTTTAGAGCCTGCATAGCAACGGTGAGCGGCAATCGATCGCCAGTGCAGTGGAGGATGACTGTGGACAAGATGCTTTACGTGGCCATGACCGGCGCCGCCCAGAACGCGGTGGCACAGAAGGCCCACGCCAACAACCTGGCGAACGTTTCCACCACCGGTTTTCAGCGTGACCTGGAGCAGGCGCGCTCGATGCCGGTGTTCGGCGACAGCTTTCCGGCGCGTGCCTTCGCCATGAGCGAGCGGCCTGCCACCGACTTTACCGCAGGCCCGATGATCGAGACCGGTCGCGAGCTGGACGTGGCGGTCAGCGGCAACGGTTTCATCGCCGTGCAGGCCCCGGATGGCAGCGAAGCCTATGTGCGCACCGGCAGCCTGAACATCGACGCCCTCGGCGTGTTGCGTGCCGGCAATGGCATGCCGGTGATCGGCAACGGTGGCCCGATCGCCATTCCGCCAGAGCAGAAGGTCGAGGTCGGTGACGATGGCACCATCAGCATCCGCGCCATGGGTGAAGACCCGCGCGTCATGGCCGAGGTCGATCGGATCAAGCTGGTCAACCCCGATATCAAGAGCATCAGCAAAGGCCTCGATGGCCTGATCCATACCAACAGCGGCCAGCCGGCCGATGCGGACGTCAATGTCCGCGTGGTGTCGGGCTTCCTCGAGGGCAGCAACGTCAATGCCGTCGAAGAGATGACTTCGGTGCTGGCCCTGTCCCGCCAGTTCGAGCTGCACGTCAAGATGATGAAGACCGCCGAGCAGGGCGACGAAGCCATGGCTCGGGTTTTGCAAATCAGCTAATCACTTTTGAACGGGTGCCGTAAAACAGGCGCACGAGGAGAACACTAAATGCTTCCGGCTCTCTGGGTCGCTAAAACCGGCCTGTCCGCACAGGACACCAACCTGACGGTCATCTCCAACAACCTGGCCAACGTCTCGACCACCGGCTTCAAGCGCGACCGTGCCGAGTTCCAGGACCTGCTGTACCAGACCAAGCGTCAGCCTGGTGCCCAGTCGACCCAGGACAGCGAGCTGCCTTCGGGCCTGCAGGTCGGTACCGGTGTGCGCATCGTCGGCACCCAGAAGAACTTCCAGACTGGCAGCCTGCAGACCACCGAAAACCCGCTGGATCTCGCGGTCAACGGTCGTGGTTTCTTCCAGGTCCTGCAGCCAGACGGCACTGTCTCCTACACCCGTGACGGCACCTTCCACCTGAACTCCGATGGCCAGGTCGTGACCGCCAATGGTTTCGCCCTCGAGCCTGCCATCGTCGTGCCGCCGGAGGCCCAGACCTTCACCGTCGGCCAGGACGGCACCGTGTCGATCACCACCACCGGCAACCCTGCTGCGCAGATCATCGGCAACATCCAGACCGCAGACTTCATCAACCCGGCCGGCCTGCAGGCGATCGGCAACAACCTGTTCTTCGAGACCGCCGCCAGCGGTGCGCCGCAGGTCGGCACCCCGGGCCTGAACGGTTTCGGCACCACTCTGCAGCAGACCCTGGAAAACTCCAACGTCAGCACCGTTGAAGAGCTGGTGAACATGATCACCACCCAGCGCGCCTACGAGATGAACTCCAAGGTCATCTCCACCGCCGACCAGATGTTGTCGTTCGTCACCCAGCAACTGTAAGTCCTGGCTCTAGCTACCCGGCCGCTGTTGCAGCGCCTGTTACACCGTGAGGTAAGCGTCATGAATCGTCTGTTGTCCGTCGTCGCCCTGGGAGGGGCTGTGTTGCTGGCCGGTTGCGTTGCGCCGACGGCAAAGCCCAACGACCCGTACTACGCGCCTGTACTGCCGCGTACACCTTTGCCGTCGGCGGCCAACAACGGTTCGATCTACCAGGCCGGTTTCGAGCAGAACATGTATGGCGATCGCAAGGCGTTTCGTGTTGGTGACATCATCACCATCACCCTCAACGAGCGTACCTCGGCGAGCAAGAACGCCGGTTCCCAGATCCAGAAGGACAGCAACGCCAATATCGGCCTGACCTCGCTGTTCGGGACGACGCCCAACACCAACAACCCGTTCGGCGGTGGCGACCTGTCGCTCAACGCCGGGTACAAGGGTGAACGCGCCACCAAAGGTGCCAGCCAGGCCAGCCAGGGCAATACCTTGACCGGCTCCATCACCGTTACCGTGGCCGATGTGCTGCCCAACGGCATCATCGCCGTGCGCGGCGAGAAGTGGATGACCCTCAACACCGGCGAAGAGCTGGTACGCATCGCCGGCCTGATCCGCGCCGACGACATCGCCACCGACAACACCGTGCCGTCCACGCGCGTGGCCGACGCGCGCATCACCTATTCGGGCACCGGCTCCTTCGCCGATGCCAGCCAGCCCGGGTGGCTGGACCGCTTCTTCATGAGCCCGCTTTGGCCCTTCTGAGTACGGATGACCATGTTCAACGCCAGGCAGTTGATTGCCGCGACCTTGCTCCTGTCCTTCGCGTTCGGCGCCCACGCCGAGCGCCTGAAGGATATCGCCAGCATTTCCGGCGTGCGCGCCAACCAGTTGATCGGCTACGGCCTGGTGGTGGGGCTCAACGGGACGGGTGACCAGACCACCCAGACCCCGTTCACCCTGCAGACCTTCAACAACATGCTGTCGCAGTTCGGCATCAAGGTGCCGCCAGGTTCGGGCAACGTGCAGTTGAAGAACGTCGCTGCGGTGTCGGTGCACGCCGACCTGCCGGCCTTCGCCAAGCCGGGGCAGGTGATCGACATCACCGTGTCCTCGATCGGCAACTCCAAGAGCCTGCGCGGCGGCAGCCTGCTGATGACCCCGCTCAAGGGTATCGACGGCAACGTCTACGCCATTGCCCAGGGCAACCTGGTGGTCGGTGGTTTCGATGCCGAAGGTCGCGATGGCTCGAAGATCACCGTCAACGTGCCGTCGGCCGGTCGCATCCCTGGCGGTGCTTCGGTCGAGCGTGCGGTGCCGAGCGGCTTCAACCAGGGCAACAGCCTGACCCTGAACCTCAATCGCCCGGACTTCACCACCGCCAAGCGCATCGTCGACAAGGTCAACGAACTGCTCGGCCCGGGTGTTGCCCAGGCGCTGGACGGCGGTTCGGTGCGCGTCACCGCGCCCATGGACCCGAGCCAGCGGGTCGACTACCTGTCGATCCTCGAGAACCTGGAGATCGATCCTGGCCAGGCCGTGGCCAAGGTCATCATCAACTCGCGTACCGGCACCATCGTCATTGGCCAGAACGTCAAGGTATCGCCGGCCGCCGTCACCCATGGCAGCCTGACCGTGACCATCACCGAAGACCCGATCGTCAGCCAGCCGGGGCCGTTCTCCAACGGTCAGACCGCCGTGGTGCCACGGTCGCGGGTCAATGCGCAACAGGAAGCCAAGCCGATGTTCAAGTTCGGCCCGGGGACCACGCTGGATGAAATCGTCCGTGCGGTGAACCAGGTCGGCGCGGCACCGGGCGACCTGATGGCGATCCTCGAAGCCCTGAAACAGGCCGGCGCCTTGCAGGCCGACCTGATCGTGATCTGAGGACGCTGGCGATGAATCCGAAGAGCCTGGTTTCAAGTGCCGCCGACAGCGGCGCCTACACCGACCTCAACCGCCTGAGCTCGCTCAAGCACGGGGATCGCGACAGCGATGCCAACATCCGCAAGGTGGCCCAGGAGTTCGAGTCGCTGTTCATCGGCGAAATGCTCAAGGCCTCGCGCAAGGCTGGCGATGTGCTGGCTGCCGACGATCCGATGAACACCGAGACGGTCAAGCAGTACCGCGACATGTACGACCAGCAGTTGGCCGTGAGCATGTCCCGCGAAGGCGGCGGTATCGGCCTGCAGGACGTGCTGGTGCGCCAGTTGTCCAAGAACAAGGCCGTGCGCCCGAACACCAGCCCGTTCCCGCGTATCGACGGCAATGCGCCGGCGTTGTGGGGCACGAAAGTGGTCGCACCTGCCCACGCCGCCGAATCGACGTCCACCCGCAACGACGTTGCGGCGCTCAATGCGCGGCGTCTGGCGCTGCCGGGCAAGCTCACCGACCGTCTGCTGGCCGGCATCGTGCCGTCGGCCGGCAATCCGGCTGCGACCAACACCTCGGCATTGCCGGGTCGTGGCGATATTCCGCCCGGTGGCGTGGCCACCGGCGACTGGGAGCCGGCCCAGGCCTTCGCCGCACCGGGGCATGGCATGCAGATTCTCGGGCGCGCCGTGGCCCAGCCGCCGCTGGCGCCGAAGAAAGCCTTCGCCGACAGCGACGAGTTCGTCGCCACCATGCTGCCGATGGCCGAGCAGGCCGCCAAGCGCATCGGTATCGACCCGCGTTACCTGGTCGCCCAGGCTGCCCTCGAAACCGGCTGGGGCAAATCGGTCATGCGCAACACCGATGGCAGCAGCAGCCACAACCTGTTCGGCATCAAGGCCACCGGCAATTGGCAGGGCGGCGAGGCGAGGGCGATCACCAGCGAGTTCCGCAACGGTCAGTTCGTCAAGGAAACGGCAGCGTTCCGTTCCTACGACTCCTACCAGGACAGCTTCCACGACTTGGTCAGCCTGCTGCAGAACAATGCGCGCTATCAAGATGCGGTGAAGTCTGCCGATAACCCAGAGCAGTTTGTGCGAGAGCTGCAGAAGGCCGGGTATGCCACCGACCCGAACTACGCCAGCAAGATCTCGCAGATCGCAAGACAGATGAAGTCGGACACGAGCTACGCAATGCTCGGGACCACCACGCAACTTTAAGGGCAGCGAATCATGGCGAGCTTGATCAATATTGGCATGTCGGGGCTGGGCGCCGCGCAGTCGGGGATGTACACCCTGGGTAACAACATCGCCAACGCCGATGTGGACAGTTACTCGCGCCAGCAGAACGTGCAGAAGACCAAGGGCTCGCAGCAGAACGGCAACGTTTTCATCGGCAGCGGAACCACGCTGGCCGACGTGCGTCGAGTGTACAACTCGTTCCTCGAGAACCAACTGCGCACCACCACCTCGCTGTCCAGCGATGCCAACTCGTACCTGAACCAGATCAATCCGCTCGACACTGCCCTGTCGAGCGCTGACACCGGTATCACGGCTGCCTTGAAAGGCTTCTTCACCGCCATGCAGGACGCGGCGGCCAAGCCCAACGAAGATGCCTCTCGCCAGTTGCTGCTGACCAGCGCGCAATCGCTGGCCAAGCGTTTCAACAGCCTGTCGACGCAGCTCAACCAGCAGAACAGCAACATCAACGCCAACATGGCGTCGATCGCCGACCAGGTGAACCAGCTCACCTCGACCATCGCCCAGTACAACGACCAGATCGCGCGCGTGTCGGCGATCCAGGGCCAGCCGAACGATCTGCTCGACCAGCGCGACGGCGCCGTGCGCGAACTGAACAAGCTGATCGGCAGCCAGGTGGTGGAGCGCGAAGGCAACTACGACATCTACCTGCCCAACGGCCAGGCACTGGTACTGGGCAAGACCACCCAGACCCTCGAGGTCGCGCCAAACCGCAACGATCCGACGCGCATGAGCCTGATGATCAACCGCGGCAGCACCAAGATGGACATCACCGACACCACCACCGGTGGCGAGCTCGGTGGCCTGCTGCGCTACCGCAAGGACACCCTGGATCCTGCGCTCAACGAGCTGGGCCGGGTGGCACTGGTGGTGTCCGATGCGATCAACAGCCAGCTCGGCCAGGGCGTCGACAAGAATGGTGAATTCGGCGCGCTGCTGTTCGGCGACATCAACAGCGCCAAGGCCATCAGCGAGCGCAGCATCGCCCGCCAGGGCAACAGTGCAGGCTCCGGCAACCTCGATGTGACCATCAAGGACACCGGTAAGCTCGGCACCAGCGACTACCAGGTGACCTTCACCAGTGCCACCGGCTACAACGTGCGCAAGCTGCCCGAAGGCACCGACATGGGCAACTTCGACCTCAACGACAACCCACCGAAAGTGATCGATGGCTTCAGCCTCTCGCTCAATGGTGGCGCCGTTGCCGCTGGCGACAGCTTCAAGATCACCCCGACCCGCAACGCCGCTGCCGGTATCGAGTCGGTGCTCACCGATCCCAAGCGCCTGGCGCTGTCCGCGCCGTTGGGTGCAGTGAGCGGCTCGGGCAACAAGGGCACCGGGCAGATCACCCAGCCGAACCTGACCTCCAAGCTGGACATCTACAACGCCACCGATCGCACTCAGTTGCAGACCGGCCTGAAATATTCGACCCCGGTCAAGCTGGTGTTCGGCGACGACAGCGCGTCTCCGCAGGGCTACACCCTGTACGACGCCAAGGGCAACTCCATCGGCACCGGCACCATCGTGCCCGGCCAGAGCAACAAGCTGCAGCTCTCGGTGCCGATGGTCGATGGCGCCGGCAACCCGATCATGGATGGCGCCACCCAGCGTTCGTTCACCTTCGAGATGGAAGTGGCCGGCGCACCGAAGAACGGTGACAGCTTCACCGTCTCGCTGACCGGTGCAGGCTCTTCCGACAATCGCAACGCCAAGTCGGTGATCGACCTGCAGACCAAGTCCACCGTGGAAGTCGGCGCCGACGGCAAGGGCATCAGCCTGACCGATGCCTACGCCAAGCTTGTGTCCAACGTCGGCGGCAAGGCTGGCCAGGCGAGCATGGACTCCGACGCCACCAATGCCCTGCAGAAGTCGGCGCTCGATGGCCGCAACGCCGTCTCCGGGGTGTCGATCGACGAAGAGACCGGCAACCTCATCAAGTTCCAGCAGTACTACACCGCGTCGTCGCAGATCATCAAGGCGGCCCAGGAAACCTTCGCCACCTTGATCAACAGCCTTTAAGGAGCCGTAGACCGTGCGCATTTCCACTTCGCAGTTCTACAACACCAGCAGCGCCAACTATCAGCGCGGCTTCAGCAACGTGGTGAAAACCCAGCAGGAATCCAGCGATGGCATCCGCGTGCGTACTGCAGCCGACGATCCGGTGGGCGCCTCGCGCCTGCTGCAGCTCGAGCAGCAACAGAACATGCTCGACCAGTACAAGAGCAACATCACCAATGTGCGCAACTCGCTGAGCACCTCCGAAAGCACCCTCGATGCCATCGGCAAGGTGCTGCAGCGGGTCAACGAGCTGGCGATCAGCTCGGGCAACGCCGGTTTTACCGACGCCGACCGCAAGGCCAACGCCGACGAGCTGGGCTCGCTGGAAGAGCAGTTGTTCTCGCTGATGAATAGCAAGGACGAGAACGGCAAGTACCTGTTCTCCGGTTCCAAGGGCGACACCCCGCCCTACGTGCGCAACGCCGACGGCACCTACAGCTATCAGGGCGACCAGGGCCAGTTGAAACTGCAGGTGGGCGACATGCTCAGCCTGGCGGCCAACGAGACCGGTTTCGACGCCTTCGAGCAGGCGCTCAACACCAGCCGCAGCCAGACCACCCTGACCGCTCCGGCGGTGGACGATGGTCGGGTCAGCCTGTCCAATGGCCAGGTATCCGGCAGCGCGACGTTCAACGACCGCTTCCGCAGTGGCGAGCCGTACCGTATCGAGTTCCTCAGCAGCACCCAGTACCGCATCCTCGATTCGGGCAACAACGACGTGACCCTGGAAGCCTCGCAGGGCGGGACCTATAACCCGAATGCCGAGAATGGCACGATCTCCTTCCGCGGTGTCGACCTGCGCCTGAAGATCACCCTGCAGCCGGGTGACAACCCGGACACCGCGATTGCCGGCCACACCTTCAACCTGAGCTCCAAGCCCGATGCCATCGCTGGCTCGCGTAGCCCAGGCAACACTTCCGGCACCCAGGTCAACAACGCCACCATCAGCAACCAGGCGCAGTACAACGCCTCGTTCCCAGGTGGCGGCGCGGTGCTCAAGTTCACCAGTGCCACCGACTTCGAGCTGTATGCAGCGCCGCTCACCGACAACAGCCGGCCGATCTCCACCGGCACCCTGGCGGGCAACACTGCCACGGCCTCGGGCGTGAGCTTCCAGTTGTCCGGTGCACCCAATGCTGGTGACTCGTTCGCGATCAAGGTCGACACCCACCAGAATCAGAACATGCTCAACACCATTGGCCAACTGCGCACCGCGTTGAGCGTGCCGATGGACAATGATCCCAAGGCGCGCCAGAACTTCCTCGCCTCGCTGGACTCGGCAATCGGCAACATCGCCAGCGCCACCAACCAGGTGAGCTCCTCGATCAGCGCCATCGGTGGTCGCGGCGCGGCGCTGGATGTCCAGGCCGAAACCAACGAAGCACTGGGCAATGAAAACAGCAAGACCCAGAGCTCGATCCGCGAAAGCGACCCGGCCACGGTGATGCTGCGCCTGCAAATGCAGACCAACATGCTCCAGGCCTCGCTGCAGTCCTATGCCAAGATCGCCGGCCTGTCGCTGGTCAACTACATCTGAACCCAGGTGCGGGTGATCGCGGGGTGATCGTCCCACGAGCCTGCCTCGCCACCCGCCGGTCAGCGCCGGACTGGGTGGCAGCCGGTCCCGCGGTTCAATCGCTTGAGTGAGTCCTAGTGAACGCACATCCCCTCGTCAGCATCGCCATCCCCGCGTTCAATCCCGAGTTCTTTCGCGCCACGCTGGCCAGCGCCATCGGCCAGGATTACCCGAACCTGGAGATCGTGGTCTGCGACGACAGTCGCGGTGACCAGATCGCAGCGATCTGCGATGAGCTGCGTGCCGGTTGCACAGTGCCCTTGCGTCATGTGCGCAACCCCGAGCGCCTGGGGTTTGCCCGCAACCTGCAGCGTTGCCTGGAGCAGTCTTCGGGCGAGCTGATCAAGTTTCTCTGCGACGACGACGTGCTGTTCGGCACCTGCATCAGCCAGCAGGCCAGAGTACTCAGCGATCACTCCCAGGTCAGCATGGTCATCTGCCAGCGCCTGCTGTGCGCTGCCGACGATGTGCTGCTGCCGGCGCGTTCGCTGAACTTCGTCATTTCCCTGAACAGTGCCGTGATCAATGGCACCGACCTGCTCGAAAGCGTCGCCGACGGCGTGCCCAATCTGTTCGGTGGGATCAGCCATGCGCTGCTGCGCCGTGACGAGGTGCAGGCCTACCTGCCGGCGCTGGTCGGGGAAGGGCAGGGCTTTGCCGCACGCCTGGACCTGGCCTTGTACGCCTGCCTGCTGCGCCGTGGCCACCTGTGCAGCCTGGATCAGGTGCTGAGCCTCGAGCGCGTGCATGCCGGACGCCTGAGCCACCAGGGCAGCATGGTCGAAGCTGCCAAGACTGAATCCGAATGGCTGCTGCAGATGCTCGCCGAGTCCACCGGCGAGCCAGCGCCGGCCGATGGTTGGGTGCGTACGCTGCCGCTGGCCGAATACACCGGGGCAGCCGATCAGGTCTGGGAGGAAATGGACCTGCGCCGTTTCTTCTCCGGGCAGATGGCCAACCTCGGCCAGCAGATCGGTACCGACAGCATCAGCTTCGACGAGCTGTATGCCGAATGGCTGGAGTCGCGCCAATTGTCGGCGGGCCAGGTCAGCCTGCTGCCCAAGCGCATCGAGCAGTGGCCGCGCCAGCCGCGTATCGCGGTGGCGGTGCTGGCCGAGGCGGGCGATGAGAAGGTCTTGCGCACCACCTTGCAGAGCCTGCAGGGGCAGTCCTATCCAGCCCGCCATACCTTGGTGCTGGGCCCGGCGGCGCTGGCTGCCCAGGTACAGGGCGAGGCCCGTCACCTGCACAGCCAGGGTGATCACTTTGTCGAGCTTGGCCAGTGGCTGGCCACCGCGCAGGACATCGACTGGCTGTTGCTGCTGCGCGCCGGTGATCGCGCGCACCCTCATGCGCTGGTGATCATGGCCGAGCGCGTGGCCCTGCGCGGCGATAGCCTGTGCCTGTACATCGACGAAGGCGCCAACGACAACCTGGCGCCGTCGTTTCCGATCTTCAAACCCGACTTCAACCTCGATCTGATGCGCAGCCTGCCCTATGTCGGTCGGCTGCTCGCCTTCGATGCCAAGGCGCTGCGCGAACTGGGCGGCTTCGACGCCAGCTTCGCCACGCTCGCCCCCCACGACCTGCTCTGGCGCATGGTCGAGGTCCACGGCCTGCAGGTTGTCGAGCATATCGCCGAAGTGCTGGTGCAGTGTCACCACCGCTATGCCGACTGGCTCAACGATGCGCAGGCGCATGTGCAGGCCCCTCGCGTGCTGCAAGCGCACTTCGAGCGTCTGGGCGTACAGGCGCAGGTCACGGGTATCGAAGGCAGCATGATGACGCGAGTCACCTACCTGCACCCGCAAGCCGCCAGTGTCTCGATCCTCATCCACGCCGCAGGCGAGCTGGCGGTGCTGATGCGCTGCGTCGAATCGCTGTTCGCCCATACCGCCTACGCCGATTTCGAAGTACTGCTGGTGGCCAGCGGCGAGACATCCCCCGAGGTGCGCGATTGGCTGGGCGGCCTGCAGGGGCTGGGCAGTGACCAGTTACGCGTGTGCCAGGCGGATGCCACCGGGCGGGCGCAGAGTTTCAACGAAGCCAGCCGTCAGGCGCGTGGCGACTACCTGCTGCTGCTCGATGCTGCCTGTGTGCTGTTCGACGGCCGATGGCTGCAGGAATTGATGCAACTGGGGCAGCGCCCGGAAGTCGGCCTGGTTGGCCCCAAGCTGTTCGACAACAATGGCTCGGTGCTCTCGGCCGGCCTGGTGATGGGCATGAATGGCACTGCCGGCACGCCGTTCCTGAGCTGCGCGGTGAATGCCGACGGCTACATGAACCGCCTGAGCCTGGTACAGAACTGGAGCGCGCTGAGCCTTGACTGCCTGCTGGTGCGCGCCGCGCTGTTCGCCGAGCTGGGTGGGCTGGATACTGCGGCATTCGAGGTGTCGCTGTTCGATGCCGATTTCTGCCTGCGGGCGCGCGAAGCAGGCTACCTGTCGGTGTGGACGCCGTTCTCGCGGGTCGCCCAGGTGCCGGTGCCCGCTCAGGAACAGCCCGCACCGCAAAGCCTGCTGGCCGATCAGGAGCGGCTGTATGAGCGCTGGCTGGCATGGGTTGCTTTCGATCCCGCCTACAATCGCAACCTCAGCCTGAAGCTGCCGAACTTCAACTTTGAGCCGGGCCTGCGCGGTGGCTGGGATCCGTTCATCGCACGCGCCATGCCGTCGGTGATGGGGCTGCCCAGCAGCACCTCGGCCATCGGTCACTACCGTGTATCGCAACCGTTCGCCGAGCTGGAAAAGGCCGGCTGGATCCAGGGGCGCATCGACTACAGCGCACCGAGCCTGATCGAGCTGGAGCGGGAAAAACCTGATGTGGTGATCCTGCAGTGCCGCTACACCCCGGCCAGCCTGCGCGATATCGCCCGCTTCAAGCGCTTCTCCAACACCCGGCGCATCTACGAGCTGGACGACTACATCATCGATCCGCCGAAGAAGAACGATCACGCTCGCAACCTGCCGCGCAACATGCGCGAGCTGGTCAGCGAAGCCATCGGCTTGTGCGATCGCGTGGTGGTCTCTACCGAACCGCTGGCCGATGCCCTGTCGAGCATGCACAGCGACATCCGCGTGGTCCCCAACATGCTCGCCGCCTCCTTGTGGACGGGCCTTCGCAGTGAGCGTCAGACCAGCGCGCGGCCACGTGTAGGCTGGGCGGGCGGCACCAGTCACCGAGGCGACCTGGAGTTGCTGCTGGAGGTGGTGCGCACACTGGCCGACGAAGTCGACTGGGTGTTCTTCGGCATGTGCCCCGAGATGCTGCTGCCTTACGTGAAGGAGTTTCACCCGGCCATTTCGTTCGGTGACTACCCGCGCAAGCTGGCCAGCCTCAACCTTGATCTGGCCCTGGCACCGTTGGAGCAGAACCTGTTCAACGACTGCAAGAGCAACCTGCGGCTACTCGAGTATGGCGCCTGCGGCTTCCCGGTCATCTGCACCGACACCAAGGCCTATGCCGGCTACCTGCCGTGCACCCGGGTGGCCGACAACACCACGGCGCAGTGGCTGGAAGCGATTCGCATGCACCTCGACGACCCGGCCGCCAGCTACCGCCAGGGCGATGCGTTGCGCGAGGCGGTACTGAGCGACTATGTCCTTACCGAACACCATCTGCAGCACTGGGCCAACGCCTGGCTGGCTGACTGAAATCCAGGCGCAGGGCCCAGGCCCTGCGCAGAACCGAACTCTTGAACAGGTGCCTTATGATCGATACCGCAACTGGCTCGCACACTGAAGTGACCGTTGTCCTGCTTGGGCATGACCAGGCGGATCACCGCGCCCGCGCACTCCACTACTACGCCAGCCAGGGCGTTCCATGCCTGGCGCTGGAGCCGGCAGGCCAACTCGGTGCACTGCTCGAGCAGGTGAACACGCCTTTCGTCTGCCTGGCGCTGGATGCCGACTTCGTGCTCGCCGATGCGCTGGGCAAGGCTGCCGCCCATCTGCTTGCACAGCCGCAGGTGAAGGGGGTGCAGGGGCATGCCCTGGCCTATGCGGCGGGCAACTGCAAGCTGAGCTACCACAAGCTCGGTGCATTCGTCGCGCCCCAGGCCGCAGAAGACGCTCTGGCGCGCCTGCGTCGTTATGGCCACAGCGGCCAACAGGCCTGGCGTGCCGTACTGCGTGTGGCTACCCTGCAGACTGCGCTGGCAGGCCTGCCGCAAGAGCTGGATGCCGCGGGCTGGCGTGTGGCGCTGGGCTACGCGATCCTGCTGCAAGGCGAGATCGGCAGCCTCGAGCAGACCGATGTGGTCTGCGAACTGCTGGACAACGACCTGGGCGCAGCCGCCCGCGAGGAGCGCCTGACCCAGACCGTACGCAGCCTGCGCCAGTGGGATGAGGCGGCGGGTGTGTGTGCCGGCGAAGAAGGTTTCGTGGTGCTCAACCGCTTCGTGCGCAGCAGCTACGATCAGGGCGAGACGCCGCTGCTGTTCAGCTCCGACTGGGCCAGCGTGATTGACGACCCTGAGCAGACCTTCGAGCCGCGCCAGTATGTCGAGCTGCCGTACTACAACGGCAAGCTGTTCCAGCGCCTGAGCGAAATCGAGTTCCTCTGCCATGCCTGGCCGACCGGCGAGCGTCACCTGCATGCGCTCGAAGGCGCCTGGGTGCGCCAGCACGACTTGCTGCAAGTACATCCGAACGACACCAACGACAGCCTGCAGCAGCGCTACCTGCACGCGCTGGGCCTGGGCCTGTTCAACCGGGACGTATGCCAGCGCCTGATGCCGCTGTTGGCCGGTGCCAAGGACGTCCACCATGTTCGCGAAATGCAGGACTGGCTGACCCGCCTGGGCAGCGTTCCGGCACCCGATGCCCGCGCATTGCTCGAGACGACGCCGTCCGGCAAGTTGCTGGCCGCGATTGCCGCCGCGACCCCGGCCGAGGCCGACCGCGCCCGCGCGCAGGCCTACCTGGCGCGCCACCCGGCTGCGCAGATCGCCTTCGTGGTGCTGGACCTGGAGAATGACGACCAGGCACTGCAGGCCACCTTCGACAGCCTGCTGGCCAGCGGCCTGCGCAACTTCAAGCTGGTGGTGCTCAAGGGCGGCAAGCCTCCGGCGATTACCACTGCGCGCGACACCCTGCACTTCATCCAGGTCAACGACGGCAACTGGGCGACCCACCTGAACCAGGTGGTGAAACAGCTTTCCAGCGAGTGGCTGCTGCTGCTCGATGCCGGCGACGTGCTGCTGGCCGGTGGCCTGCTGCGTCTGGCGGTGGAGTTGACCCAGGCGCCGGGGTGCCAGGCAATCGCTGCTGACGAAGTGCAGCGTGACAGCGATGGCCGCCTGCTCGACGTGATCCGTCCGGGCAGCGACCTGGACCTGCTGCGTAGCCAGCCGGGGCTGATGTCGCGGCACTGGCTGGTACGTCGCCAGGCCGTGCTCGATCTGGGTGGCTACAGCGAGTCCTACCGTCATGCGCAGGAATACGACCTGTTGCTGCGCCTGGTCCAGCAGCAGGGTGTTGGCTGTCTGGCGCACATGGATGACTACCTGGTCATCGGCCAGCAGCCCGAGCAGTCTCTGACAGACGAAGCGGCCAAGGTCCTCAACCGTCACCTGACCGAACTGGGCTACCGCGCCCAGATCAGTGACCAAGGCAGCGCAGGCCTGACCGTCGATTTCCGTCATACCGCCACGCCGCTGGTCAGCATCCTGCTGGCAGGCGAGGGCGATACCGCGCAGTTGCAGGTATCGCTGACCGGGATCTTCCAGCGCACCCGTTACCCGCGCTTCGAAGTGGTGGTGGCCTTGCCGGGGCACGACAGCGCAGGACAGGCGGCGATTGCCCAGGCCTTCGGCACGCGCGTGCGGCTGATTGCCGGTGAGGCCCATGCCTCGCGCGAGCAACTGCTGGCGCTGGCCGCCGGGCAGGCGCGCGGCGATTACCTGGTGCTGCTCTCCGAGCGCTGCCATGTGATTACGCCGGCCTGGATCGAATCGCTGCTCAACGAGGCCCAGCGCCCCGAGGTGGGGATTGTCGGGGCCAGCTTGTGGGGTCGTGGCGAAATCCTGCTGCATGCAGGCTACGAGCTGCTCGACGGCGGACAGGTCAATGCACCCTGGGCCGGCACCTCGGCGGCACGCAGCGCTGCAGCGCGCTGGCCGCTGTCGGTACGCGACTGCCCGGCGGTGTCCGGCGACTGCCTGATGATCAGCCGCGAAACCTTCGAGCAGTGCGGTGGCCTGCCGGCAACAGGTGCGGCAGACCTGGCCCTGTGCCTGGCGGTACGCAGCAACGGCCTGATGGTGGTGTGGACGCCGCGTGCCAGGCTGATGGGCAACGAACTGGTGGTGCCCGCCGGGCAGGCTGTGCAGGCGCTGGCCGAGCAATGGCCTGGCGCGTTCCAGGGGCGTGCGCGGCTCGACGCCCAGGGCGCCGCTGGTGCACCGCAGTGGCTAGCACAGCTGGGATGACTGGCGCGCTAATTGCAAAAAAGCCGGGTTAAGCCCGGCTTTTTCATGCCCGCTGGCAAATTATTGACAGGCTGCCACCGCGATGGTTAGCGGCCTGCCCTGATCCTGGAGTTCGCCCCCCCCAATGTCGACCGCTGCGCAGCTGGATGCTCTTTCGCTCGAACAGGCGCTGACGCGCCTGCGCCTGATGTTCACCAAGCCGGGGCATCCCTACTACCTGCTGGCACCTGCCTACCGTGATACCTCGTCCGGTATCGTTTCGATGCACTACCTCTGCCACATGCTCAACCTCAACGGGCGCGAGGCGTACATCTACGGCACCGACGTGGTCAATCCCGATCTCAAGACGCCGTTGTTCGACCCGGCCATCGCCCGTCGCCACCTGGCCGAGGGCAAGGTGCCGATCGCGGTCTATCCCGAAGTGGTCAGCGGCAACCCGCTGGAGTGCCCGGTGGTGGCGCGCTACATGCTCAACTTCGAGAGTTTCATCAGCGGCAAGAGCATGAACGCGGCGGCGACCGACCTGATCTTCTACTACGCCGAGCGCCTTGCCGAGGCCCGTGGCGATGTCAACGTCGACCTGCTGTGCCTGCCCACCATCGACATCGAGCTGTTCGCTGCGGGCGCTGCCGATTGCGTGCGCGAAGGTGCCTGCCTCTACCAGAACCGTCACCCGCTGGAGCAGATCGACTACGACCAGTTGCCTGCCGGCATTCGCCTGCTCAGCGTGGCCAATGCCCTGAGCCTGGCGGAGTTGGCCGAGGTGTTGCGCCATGCCGAGGTGCTGTACACCTACGAATGGTCGATGACCTGTGTGATCGCAGTGCTGTGTGGTTGCCCTGTGCTGTTCATGCCGGGACATGGCGTGGACCAGCAGGTGCTCGACAACAGCTTCTTCGGTTGCGTCGGCTTTGCCATGGCCGACCAGCCCCGCGCCCTCGAACAGGCCCGGGCTACCGTTGGCGATGGTCTGCAGCGCTATGTGCAGCGCACCGCATCGTTCTGGCAGCAACTGGACACCTTCATCGCCAAGACCCAGGACGCAGCCGTGGCTGAAGCCTCGGGCAACCGGCACGGCATGCTCGACTGGTTGCGTCAGCGCTATCCATTGCCCAAGCAAGTGCAACGTCTGCAGCAGGAGCTGTCCGGGCCGCAGGCGCCGAAGCTTGCCGTGCTGGTGCGCGATCACGGCGACCGTCAGGCGCTGTTGCGGACCCTGGAGAGTGTTGACCGTGGCCTGTATCGACAGGTGCAGGTGCATGTGCTGGGCGAGTGCGACCCGCAGCGCGTCGGTGTGCAATGGCAGGCGTGCGACCCACGTGAGCCGGTGGCGACGATCAATGCGCTGCTGAGCGATTGCGCAAGTGACTGGTACTTGCTGGTCGAGGCTGGCGAGACTTTCGTCGCCAGCGGGTTGCTGGCGCTGGCGGTGCGTTTGCTCGATGCGCCCGAGGAATGCCTGGCGGTCTACGCCGACGAAGGCCTGCGCCGCGAGGGAGGGGATGTCGAGCTGGCGCTGCGCCCGGACCTTAACCTGGACCTGCTGCTGGCACTGCCGGGCAGCCTGTCGCGACACTGGGTCTATCGGCGCGAGGCGCTGGCAGCAGGGTTCGCCGGCGACTGCGGGCGAGCCTTCGAGCTCGGCCTTCAGTTGGGCTTGCTGCTCGAACGCGGGCTGGGCAGTGTCATGCATGTCGCCGAGCCGCTATTGATCGGCAAGGGTGGGCCGCTGGCGGCCTGTGCCGACGAGCAGGCGGTCATCGCGCATCATCTGCGCCTGCGCGGCTATGAGCAGGCGCAGGTCTTTGCCCTTGATGACGTGCCGGGCGGTTATCGCATCGACTACGGTCATGCGCATGTCGCTTCGGTCAGCATCATGGTGCCGTTGCGCGGGCAACTGGTCGATTTCCAGCGCTGCCTGGAAACCCTGTTGACGCACACCGCCCATGAGCAGTTCGAAGTGTTGCTGATTGAGGCGGGCAGCGAAGACCCTGCGTTGCTCGAATGGCTGGACATGGTCGGGCAGATCGGTGAGGGGCGTTTCCAGGTGCTGCGCTATATGCCTGGCCAGCCATGGGCTGCGTTGTGCAACGCGGCTGCGCAGGAGGCGCGGGGTGATTATCTGCTCTGGCTCGACGGCCGCGCCGCGGTACTCGATGGCCACTGGTTGTCGGCGCTGCTCAATCACGCCCAGCGCCCTGAAGTCGGTGCAGTCGGCGGCAAGTTGCTGGCCGGTGACGGCACGGTACGCCAGGCTGGCCTGCTGCTGGGGATCGACGGTTCGGTGGGCGCGGCGTTTGCCGGTCTGCCTGCACAGTCGACAGGCTACATGGCGCGCCTGGCGCTGGAGCAGAACTTCGCTGCGGTCGGTGGCGAGTGCCTGATGCTGCGGCGCGCGCTGTTCCTCGAGGCCGGCGGCTTCGATGCCAGCGAGTTGCTGGCGCCCTGGGCCGATGTCGACCTGTGCCTGAAGCTGCACCAGGCGGGCTATCTGAATGTCTGGACGCCGCATGCGCGCCTGCTGCTGGATGCGCCACGCGATGTGCTGGCCAGCGAAGAGCAGCACGATGCGTTGTATGCGCGCTGGTTGCCGCGTCTGGCGCACGACCCGGCCTACAACGGCAATTTCTCGCTGCGTGACGGGCAAGGCTTCATGCTGCAAAGCAATGACCTGAGCTGGCGACCCTTGCTGGGCAAGGTGCCGCGGGTATTGGCTTGCATTGCCGAGCAGGATGACCGGGCATTGTCGCGTCTGGTCCATCCGTTGGGGGCGCTGTGCGAAAACGCGTTGCTCGACGGCGCGGCAACCGTGGGGCTGCTGTCGCCGGTGGAGCTGGAGCGTTTTGCCCCGACCAGCGTGATCCTGCAGCGACCGTTGGATGATGCAGGGCTGCTGGCCTTGCGGCGGCTGAGTGCATTCTCCCAAGCGCTGAAGGTAGTGACGCTTGACGGTTATCCCGAACCTGCGCAGTTCGAGTCCGGCGAGGATCTGCTGCAACGCCTGCAGGCCGCGTTGATGCAGGCTGACCGCGTGCTGGTGCCGACGCCTGCGTTGGCCGAGTGGCTGCAGGGGCTGCACCAGGATATCCGGGTGCTGGAGAACGCCTTGCCGGTCGGCTGGGGCCGCCTTAAGGGCGAGCGGCAGGCAGGGGCCTTGCCACGTCTTGGCTGGATCGCCGGCAAGGACGACGAGTTGCTCGAGCAGGTAGTACCGGCCTTGTCGGGTGAAGTCGAGTGGGTGGTGCTGGGTGAGTGTGCTGGTAGCTTGAGGCCGTTCGTCAGCGAGTCGCACCCAGCGGTCGAGCCTGGGCATCTGGGCGAGGCCCTGGCGGCGTTGAACCTCGATCTGGCGCTGGTGCCCATGGCCGATTCCCTGGAAAACGCCTGTTCCGGTGACCTGCGCGTGTTGCAGCACGCGGCCTGTGCTCATCCGGTGATCTGCAGCCGAGTGCCGGGCTTTGCCGCAGGCGATGCCTTGCCGCTGTCGCGCGCGGGTAACCAGCCCGACGAATGGCTGCAGGCGATCCGTCTGCACCTGTCGGACCGTGACGCTTCGGCGGCACTGGGCGATGCGCTGCAGGCGGCTGTGCGTGGGCAGTGGCTGCTCGAAGGTGCGCGGCTGGAGAGCTGGTGCCGGGCCTGGTTACCCGATTGAAGGGGTGGTCTGCAGTGAGGATGTGACGCTGTCGTGTCCATTCGACAAAAAACGCGTGACTTGAGAGTCACTTCGCGCATCTTCACTGTATATTGTCCGAACTAGGAGCCGCCGTCGCGCAGCCATAAACGTGGTCAGGAACAGGGGCGTCCCGTGTTTCCTGGCGTTTCGTCGTTGCGTACGCCGTGGGCTACTTCGCTGTTATTGAACGGGAAGCCACATGATTGGCATTAAAAGCATCGCCAGTTACCTGCCGACTCAAGGGGTAGACAACTACGCCCAGGGCGCAAAATTCGGCAAGGACCAGGATTTCATCTTCGGCAAGATCGGTTCCACCTTCTTGCCGCGCAAGGACAGCGAGCAGGAAACCTCCGACCTGTGCGTCGAGGCTGCACGCAATCTGTTCGCCGCCAATCCTTCGCTCGACCCTGCCAGCATCGATGCAGTGATCGTCGTCACCCAGAATGGCGACGCCGAGGGGCTGCCGCACACCGCAGCGATCGTCCAGCACAAGCTGGGGCTTTCGACCCATGTCGCGGCGTTCGACGTTTCGCTGGGGTGCTCGGGCTATGTCTACGGCCTGTACGCGATGAAAGGCTTCATGGAAGCTGCGGGCTTGAAGAATGGCCTGCTGATCACCGCCGATCCGTATTCGAAGATCGTCGACCCAGAAGACCGCAACACCACCATGCTGTTCGGCGATGCCGCCACCGCGACCTGGATGGGCGAGAACGCCGCCTGGCAACTGGGCAAGTCGCTGTTTGGCAGTGACGGTGGCGGGGCTGAGCACCTGCGCACCACCGATGGCAAGTTCTTCATGAACGGTCGTCAGGTCTACAACTTCGCCCTGGTCAAGGTGCCAGCGCACCTGAACCAGTTGCTCGAAGCCAGCCAGCTGAAGGCTGACGAAATCGACCTGTATTGCCTGCATCAAGGCAGCGCAGCTATCGTCGATGCGGTGTCGGCGCGCTTCGATGAGGGCGAGCACAAGGGCAAGTTCGTCAAGGACATGGTCGAGACCGGCAACACCGTTTCTTCCAGCATTCCGTTGCTGCTGGAGAAGCATGTGCTGGGTTCGACCCACAAGCGCGTTGCCCTCAGTGGTTTTGGCGTCGGCCTGTCGTGGGGCTCGGCGATCATCGAACGCACTGATTGAGCGTTGTCGCGGTATCTGCAAAAGCGCCGAACGGGTGACCGTTCG
>NZ_JABWRO010000078.1:0-26040 GCF_014268985.1 Pseudomonas sp. RW10S2
GTCCCGCGATCGGGCGCGAAGCGGCCGCAAACTCGGCAACCGAGATTTTCCTGATAGATCTCGGCGTCTGGTTTTACGGCCGCTTCGCGCCCGATCGCGGGACAAGGCCGCTCCTACAGAGTGTGGATAACTCAGTACCAGCGCGGCTCGCCGGCCGGACGCTTCTTGAAGCGCTTCATGCTCCACATGTACTGACTCGGGTACTCGCGCACATAGCGCTCGACCACCTTGCTCATGGCTGCCGCAGCCACCGCCACATCCTCGCTGTACATCGCTTCGGGCGCCGCTTCGAGGAACACCTTGAACCCGGACCCGTCCGGCAGGCGCAGGGCATGCAGGAACACCCCAACCGCCTTGCCGCCAGCCAGCATGTTCGGCACGAACTTGCTGGTCAGTGCCTGGGTGCCGAGGAAAGGCACGAATACCCCCGCCGACTCGGCCGGCTCAGGATCGGCAGGAATGCCCACCTGCCCGCCGCGACGCACTTCCTTGATCACGCTGAGAATGCCTTCCTTGGTCGAAGGCGCCACGCGGTTGCCCATCTGCACCCGCTGCTCGCGCAGCAGGTCATCCACCGCCTTCAGCTTGGGCGGACGGTAGAAGATGATCGGCTTGCACTGGTTGCAATAGAAGTGGTTCAGCACCTCCCAGTTGCCCAGGTGGCTGGTGATGCCGACCACCCCTTTGCCAGAGGCCAGGGCTTGCTCGAGCACTTCCAGGCCGTGCACTTCCTTGACCAGCTCCAGCGACTGCTGAGGCGGGCGGATCCAGGCCCAGGCGCTTTCGACGAAGGACTTGCCGATATCCTTCAGCGCACGCCCCACCAACTGCTCACGCTCGGCAGGGTTCATCTCGGGGAAGCACTTGGCGAGGTTGATCCGCACTACGTTGCGCGAACCGTTGGGGATTTTCCACATCAGCCAGCCGATACCGGCACCGACGCGCTGCACCGCGCCCCAGGGCAGTTTGGCGAACAGGCGCAGCACCCCGACCATCAGGGCGCCCTTGAACTTTTCCACAGGCCAATTCCTTATTTCTGCAAGGCGCGCATTGTAACGCCTCAGCGCACCAGCGCGGCGTAGCGATCGCAATCGGTGGTGTGGTCCATGACCATGCCGGTGGCCTGCATGAAGGCGTAGCAAATGGTCGGACCGACGAAGGTGAAGCCCTTTTTCTGCAGGGCTTTGCTCATCGCCTTGGCTTCGTCGGTGATCGCCGGGATGTCGGCGCGCCCCTGGTAATGGTTGATCTTCGGCTCGCCGCCAACGAACGACCACAGCCACTCGCCGGGGTTTTCCAGCGCCAGCCAGGCCCGCGCATTGCGGCGCACGGCATTGAGCTTGAGGCGGTTGCGGATGATGCCTGGATCGAGCATCAGCTCTTCTATCCGCTCGTCGCTCATCTCGGCCAGTTGCACTGGGTCGAAGCCTTGCAGCACCTGGCGATAGCGCTCGCGTTTCTTCAGCACGGTGATCCACGAAAGGCCCGCCTGGAACCCTTCGAGCAAAAGCATCTCGAAGAGCAACGCCGGGTCGCGCTGCGGGGTTCCCCATTCCTGGTCATGGTAGGCCTGGTACAAGGGATCGTCGGTACACCAAAAGCAGCGTGGCATAAGGCTCCAATTACGTAGAGGGCGAGGCGAATCGGGTTATACTCCCGCTCTTTACATCCGCATCCCCAGATACAGGTGAATTTCGTGAGCCAGCCTACGCCAGCCGTGCGTACCTTCCAAGACCTGATCCTCGCCCTGCAGAACTACTGGGCCGAGCAAGGTTGTGTGGTACTTCAGCCCTACGATATGGAAGTAGGCGCCGGCACTTTCCACACCGCCACCTTCCTGCGCGCCGTCGGCCCGGAGACCTGGAACGCTGCCTACGTGCAGCCTAGCCGTCGCCCCGCCGACGGACGGTATGGCGAAAACCCCAACCGCCTGCAGCACTACTACCAGTTCCAGGTGGTACTCAAGCCGAACCCGGCCAACTTCCAGGAGCTGTACCTGGGCTCGCTGAAGGCCATCGGCCTGGACCCGCTGGTCCACGACATCCGCTTCGTCGAAGACAACTGGGAATCGCCGACCCTGGGTGCCTGGGGCCTGGGTTGGGAAATCTGGCTGAACGGCATGGAAGTGACCCAGTTCACCTACTTCCAGCAGGTCGGTGGCATCGAGTGCTATCCGGTCACCGGCGAGATCACCTATGGCCTGGAGCGTCTGGCCATGTACATCCAGGGTGTCGATTCGGTGTACGACCTGGTCTGGGCCGACGGCCCGTTCGGCAAGGTCACCTATGGCGATGTGTTCCACCAGAACGAAGTGGAGCAATCGACCTACAACTTCGAGCACGCCAACGTCGAGAAACTGTTCGAGCTGTTCGACTTCTACGAAAGCGAAGCCAACCGCCTGATCAAGCTGGACCTGCCGCTGCCGACCTACGAAATGGTCCTGAAGGCTTCGCACACCTTCAACCTGCTCGACGCCCGCCGCGCCATCTCGGTGACCGAGCGCCAGCGCTACATCCTGCGCGTGCGCACCCTGGCCCGCGACGTGGCGCAAAGCTATCTGCAAGCCCGCGCACGCCTGGGCTTCCCGATGGCCACCCCCGAACTGCGTGATGAAGTACTGGCCAAGCTGGAGGCTGCACAATGAGTGCGCAAGATTTCCTGGTTGAACTGGGCACCGAAGAGCTGCCCCCAAAAGCCCTGGCCTCGCTGGGCGACGCATTCCTGGCCGGTATCGAGAAAGGCCTGCAGGCCGCCGGCCTGAACTACGCCGGCAAGTCGGTCTATGCCGCGCCACGCCGCCTGGCCGTATTGATCCGCCAACTGGACGTACAGCAACCTGATCGCAGCATCAATATCGACGGCCCGCCCCGCCAGGCCGCCTTCGATGCCGACGGCAATCCGACCCAGGCCGCCCTCGGCTTCGCCAAGAAGTGCGGCGTCGAGCTGTCCGAGATCGACCAGAGCGGTGCCAAGCTGCGCTTCTCCCAGCATATCCCGGGCAAAGCCACTGCCAGCCTGCTGCCAACCATCGTCGAAGACTCGCTCAACGACCTGCCGATCCCCAAGCGCATGCGCTGGGCGGCCAGCCGTGAAGAGTTCGTGCGCCCCACTCAGTGGCTGGTGATGCTGCTGGGCGACCAAGTCGTCGACTGCACCATCCTCTCGCAGAAAGCCGGTCGCGAATCGCGCGGGCACCGCTTCCACCACCCGGAAAACGTGCTGATCACCACCCCGGCCAACTACGTCGAGGACCTGCGCAAGGCCCACGTACTGGCCGACTTCGCCGAGCGCCGCGAGCTGATCGCCAAGCGCACCGCAGAGCTGGCCCTGCAGCAGGAAGGCAGCGCCATCGTACCGCCGGCGCTGCTGGACGAAGTGACTGCGCTGGTCGAATGGCCGGTGCCGCTGGTGTGCTCGTTCGAGGAGCGCTTCCTGGAAGTGCCGCAGGAAGCCCTGATCACCACCATGCAGGACAACCAGAAGTACTTCTGCCTGCTCGACAGCGAAGGCAAGTTGCTGCCGCGCTTCATCACCGTGGCCAACGTCGAGAGCCTCGATCCGAAGCAAATCGTCGAGGGTAACGAGAAGGTCGTGCGTCCGCGCCTGACCGACGCCGAGTTCTTCTTCAAGCAAGACAAGAAGCAGCCTCTGGAAACCTTCAACGAACGCCTGAAGAACGTGGTGTTCCAGGCCCAGCTGGGTACGGTGTTCGACAAGGCCGAGCGTGTCTCCAGGCTGGCCGCCTACATCGCCCCGTTCATCGGCGGCAGTGCAGCCAACGCCGGCCGCGCCGGCCTGCTGTCCAAGTGCGATTTGGCCACCGAAATGGTCGGCGAATTCCCTGAAATGCAGGGCATCGCAGGCTACTACTACGCCGTCAACGATGGCGAGCCACAAGATGTCGCCCTGGCACTGAACGAGCAGTACATGCCGCGCGGTGCTGGCGCTGAGTTGCCGGAAACTCTCACCGGCGCCGCCGTGGCCATCGCCGACAAGCTCGACACCCTGGTCGGCATCTTCGGCATCGGCATGCTGCCAACCGGCAGCAAGGATCCCTACGCCCTGCGTCGCGCCGCCCTCGGCGTGCTGCGCATCCTGATCGAGAAGCAGCTGGACCTGGACCTGACCGCTGCGGTCGAGTTCGCGGTCAAGCAGTACGGCGCCAAGGTCAAGGCTGCAGGCCTGGCTGACCAGGTGCTGGAGTTCATCTTCGATCGCCTGCGTGCACGCTACGAAGACGAAGGCGTCGATGTGGCCACCTACCTGTCGGTACGTGCCCTGAAGCCGGCTTCGGCCCTGGATTTCGATCAGCGCGTGCAGGCCGTGCAGGCCTTCCGCAAGCTGCCGGAAGCCGAGGCCCTGGCCGCGGTGAACAAGCGCGTTTCGAACCTGCTGAGCAAGGCCGAAGGCGCCATCGCCGACCAGGTCGAGCCGAAGTACTTCGACAACGCCAACGAGTTCTCCCTGTACTCGGCGATCCAGCAGGCCGACCAGGCTGTGCAGCCAATGGCTGCCGCACGCCAGTACAGCGAATCGCTGGCACGCCTGGCTGCGCTGCGCGATCCGGTCGATGCGTTCTTCGAGGCGGTCATGGTCAACGCCGAAGACGCCAAGGTACGCGCCAACCGTTATGCCCTGCTCAGCCGCCTGCGCGGTCTGTTCCTGGGCGTGGCCGACATCTCGCTGCTGGGGTAAGCCTTGAAACTGCTGATTCTCGATCGAGACGGGGTGATCAATCACGACTCCGACGCCTACATCAAGTCGCTGGAGGAGTGGATCCCCATTCCCGGCTCGATCGAGGCCATTGCGCAGTTGAGCAAGGCGGGCTGGACGGTGGCAGTGGCCACCAACCAGTCCGGCATTGCCCGTGGCTACTACCCGCTGTCCACGCTGGAGACCATGCACGCGCGTCTGCGCGAGCTGGTCGCCGAGCAGGGCGGCGAGGTCGGGCATATCGTCTATTGCCCGCATGGCCCGGACGAAGGCTGCGAGTGCCGCAAGCCCAAGCCCGGAATGCTGCGGGCGATTGCCGAGTATTACCAAGTCGACCTGCGCGGTGTATGGTTCGTCGGCGATAGCACAGGTGACCTGGAGGCCGCCCTGGCCGTCGGAGCACAACCGGTGCTGGTGAAAACCGGCAAAGGGGAGAAGACCCTGAAAAAGGGCATCCCTGAAAACACATTGATTTTCGACGATCTGGCAGCCATCGCCAGAGAACTTATTTAAAGAGTGCGCCTGTTCGGCGCACTTCCTCAGGCGGGCGAGCCCCGCAACGGTACATGCCACTATGTCGATCCTGCAGGCGATCAGAATCTTTCTTTTTTACCTGCTGTTGGGCACCAGTTCGCTGCTGTGGTGCTCGCTGAGCTTCTTCATCGCGCCCTTCCTGTCGTTTCCGCGGCGCTATCGCTTCATCAACGTCTACTGGTGCCGCTGTGCGGTGTTCCTGACACGGGTGATCCTGGGTATCGACTACAAGATCATCGGCGCCGAGAACGTGCCCAAAGAGCCCTGCGTGATTCTGTCCAACCACCAGAGCACCTGGGAAACCTTCTTCCTCTCGGCATACTTCTCGCCCCTGAGCCAGGTGCTCAAGCGTGAGCTGTTGTACGTGCCGTTCTTCGGCTGGGCAATGGCGATGCTGCGGCCGATCGCCATCGACCGCAACAACCCCAAGGAAGCCCTGCGCCATGTGGCGAGCAAGGGCGACGAACTGCTCAAGCAGGGCGTCTGGGTGCTGATTTTCCCCGAGGGTACGCGCGTGCCCTATGGTCAAGTCGGCAAGTTCTCCCGCGGTGGCACCGCCCTGGCGGTGAACGCCGGCCTGCCGGTGCTGCCGATCGCGCACAACGCTGGCAAGTTCTGGCCAAAGACTGGCTGGGGCAAGCGCTCTGGCACCATCGAGGTGGTGATTGGCGAGCCGATGTACGCCAACGGCACCGGGCCACGTGCCATCGCCGAGCTCAACGATCGTGCCCAGGCGTGGAACGAGGCGACACAGCGGGCCATGGGGTCGCTGCCGCCGGCAGAAGAAAACGTCACCGAATCAATCGCCTGACGATCTGTGGATAACGTGTTAGCAATTTTTGGATTAATGCTTTCGGATCGTATCTAAGTAGTTGAATTAGCTATTTATTTCTCTGTATGACGTTTTTTCGAGAATCGTGCATAAGTTTTTTCGAGGCATAAAAAAACCGGCTTTTACGCCGGTTTTTTCATGCCTGGGCAACGCAGGTGTCTGCGTCGCGGGTTAACCCGCTCCTACACCTTGTCGATGTCCACATCCTTGGTCTCTTTCAGGCAGAAGATTCCCACCACCAGGCTGATCCCGGTGATCAATACCGGGTACCACAACCCATAGAAGATATCCCCGGTATACACCACCAGCGCGAACGATACCGTCGGCAGGAAGCCACCAAACCAGCCGTTGCCGATGTGATAGGGCAGCGACATCGAGGTGTAGCGGATACGTGTGGGGAACAGCTCGACCATCACCGCTGCCAGTGGCCCGTAGGTCATGGTCGCGATCAGGATCATCGCCACGATCAGCACCACCACCATCACCTGGTTCACATGGGCAGGGTCGGCCTTGGCCGGATAGCCCGCCTGCTCGATAGCCGTGCGCATCGCTACTTCATCGAAACCGTTGATGGTCTTGTCACCGATGCTCACCGAAACGTCGCTGCCCGTCGCCGCAACCGAGCTGTAAGGCAGGCCCTGCTTGACCAGGAAGGTCTTGACCTTGTCACAAGGGCTGTCGAAGCGTGCCTTGCCCACCGGGTCGAACTGGAAGGTGCAGCCTTGCGGGTCGGCACTGACCACGATCGGCGACTGCCGGCTGGCGGCGTCGATCTGCGGATTGGCGTAGTGGCTGAGCGCCTTGAACATCGGGAAGTAGCACAGGGTCGCCAGCAGCAGGCCAATCATCAGGATCGGTTTGCGCCCCACGCGATCCGACAGCCAACCAAAGAACACGAAGAACGGCGCACCTATCACCACGCTGATGATCAGCAGGGTATTGGCCTGGGCCGGGTCCATCTTGAGCATCTGGGTCATGAAGAACAGCACGTAGAACTGCGCGGTGTAGAAGGTCACGGCCTGGCCGGCGTTGATGCTGAACAGGGCGGTGAGCACCACCTTGAGGTTGGGCCAGGAGGTGAACGACTCGCGGATCGGCGACTTGCTGATCTTGCCCTGGGCCTTCATTTTCACGAAGGCTGGCGACTCGTGCATGCTCATGCGAATCCAGGTGGAGATGCCCAACAGCACGATCGACAGCAGGAACGGCAGGCGCCAGCCCCAGGTCTCGAACTGGTCGCCACTGATGTACCGGCTGCCCAGCACCACGATCAGCGACAGTAGCAGACCGAGGGTGGCAGTGGACTGGATGAAGCCGGTGTGGAACCCGCGCTTGCCGGGCGGGGCATGCTCGGCCACGTAGGTGGCCGCCCCACCGTATTCGCCGCCCAAGGCCAGGCCCTGGAGCATGCGCAGGATCACCAGGATGATCGGTGCGGCGATGCCGATGCTGGCGTAGGTGGGCAACAGGCCGACCGCGAAGGTCGACAGGCCCATCAGCACGATGGTCACCAGGAAGGTGTACTTGCGCCCGATCATGTCGCCCAGGCGTCCGAATACCAATGCACCGAAAGGCCGCACGAGGAAGCCTGCGGCAAAGGCCATCAAGGCGAAGATGAAAGCGGTGGTGTCGTTGACGCCGGCAAAGAACTGCTTGCTGATCACCGCTGCCAGCGCGCCATAGAGAAAGAAGTCATACCACTCGAACACCGTCCCGAGGGATGACGCGAAAATGATCTTGCGTTCCTCACGTCGGCTGCCGCTGGTGGCCGCCGCGCCCTGCTCTTGAATGTAATCCGACATCGTTGCTGTCCTCGGCCCGCAGGCCACAGTGATTATTTTTCTTGTTCCACTGTCGGCAGCCATCGACCGCAAGCTGCCGGTGTTGCACGCACCCGGTCAGGGCGTCGGTATCGCGCTGGTATCGCTGAGGTTGCTGTGGCTTGGGGCCCCCTTGAGAATCAGTTGTGCCGCCTTCTCGGCGATCATCAATGTCGGTGAACAGGTATTGCCGGAGACGATCTGCGGCATGATCGAGGCATCGGCGATGCGCAGGCCAGGTATGCCATGGACGCGCAGCTGGTTATCCACAACGTCCAGCGGCCCATTGCCCATACGGCAGGTGCCGACCGGATGGAAGATGGTGGTGCCGATCTTGCCGGCGGCCTCGTGCAGTTGCTCCTCGGTTTGCAGCGCGGGGCCTGGCAGATACTCCTTGGGATCGAACGCAGCCAGGGCAGGGGCCTGGACGATGCGCCGGGTGATGCGGATAGCGTCAGCGGCGACCTGCAGGTCCTGTGGGTCGCTGAGGTAGTTGGGGTCGATCAGCGGCGCTGCGTTCATGTCTGCCGAGCGGATGTCGATGCGTCCACGGCTGGCCGGGCGCAGGTTGCACACCGAAGCCGTGAAGGCAGGGAAGCGGTGCAACGGTTCGCCGAAACGCTCGAGCGACAGCGGCTGCACGTGATACTGCAGGTTGGCGGTGGCCTGCTCCGGGCTCGAGCGCACGAATGCGCCCAACTGGCTCGGCGCCATGGCCAGCGGCCCGCTGCGGTCGTAGAGGTAGCGCAGGCCCATGCCCAGCTTGCCCCACAGGCTGTTGGCCATCTGGTTGAGCGTGCGGGTGTTCTGGATCTGGTAGATCAGGCGCAGTTGCAGGTGGTCCTGCAGATTGCCGCCCACGCCCGGTAATTCGTGACGCACCGTTATCCCCAGGTCTTCGAGCAGCTTGCGCGGCCCAATGCCTGAACGCTGCAGGATGCCAGGCGAACCGACGGAGCCTGCGCACAGGACGATCTCGCGGCGGGCACGAAACTCATGCCAGGCCCCTTGCCAGCGCGCCTTCACCGCAGTGGCACGGGCGTTGTCCAGCACGACCTGATCAACCTGCACATCGGTGAGCACGGTAAGGTTCGGGCGGGACTGGACGGGCCGCAAGAAGGCCTTCGAGGCATTCCAGCGCACACCGCTGCGCTGGTTGACCTGAAAGTATCCACAGCCCTGGTTGTCGCCGGTGTTGAAGTCTCCGACCTTGCCGATACCGCTCTGCTCGGCGGCATCGCGGAACGCATCGAGGATCGGCCAGCTGTAGCGTTGCTGCTCTACCCGCCACTCACCATCGGCGCCATGGCTTTGGCTGGCGCCAGCGAAGTGGTTTTCACTGGCCTTGAACAACGGCAGTACATCGTTCCAGCTCCAGCCGTCGTTGCCTTGTTCGGCCCAGCGGTCGTAGTCTGCGGCCTGGCCGCGCATGTAGATCATGCCGTTGATGGAGGAACAGCCGCCCAGCACCTTGCCCCGCGGATAGCCGAGGCTGCGACCGTCCAGCCCAGGCTGGGCTTCGGTCTTGAAGCACCAGTCGGTGCGGGGGTTGCCGATGCAGTAGAGGTAACCGACGGGGACGTGAATCCACGGGTAGTTGTCGCGCCCGCCCGCCTCGAGCAGCAGGACGCGGCAGGCAGGGTCTGCGGACAATCGATTGGCCAGCAGGCATCCGGCGGGACCGGCCCCTACGACCACGTAGTCGAAGACAGAATCGGCTGATGGCATGTGCAACCTCGCGCCTGATTATTATTCTTGTCCCCACCCATCTTATTGATTAATTTCGCCGAGGAAACACGAGATTTTGCGCAGCCGTTGTGCGTTTTTTCACAACGGCTCCTGCACGGGCCGGAAAGGATATTCACAGGGATCAGCATGTTCGACTGGAACGATCTGCGGTTTTTCCTCGAGTTGCAGCGCAGCGGCCGTCTGCTCACGGCGGCCAAGCGCCTCAACACCACACACAGCACCGTCGCCCGCCATATCGAGAATATCGAGAAGAACCTGGGCACCGCGCTGTTCGTCCAGCATGCCCAGGGGTACGAGCTGACACCTTCGGGCCAGGCGCTGCTCAAGCACGCCGAAGCCATGGAGAACGTCGCCCTGCTGGCGCAGGAGGAAATCACCCAGGCCATCACGCCATTGGGCAAGATCCGCCTGGGGGTCACCGAAGGCATCGGCATCATGTTCTTCACCCCGCGCCTGGGGGCCCTGTTCGAGCGCTACCCCGGGCTTGAAGTCGAACTGGTCGCGGTGCCGCGCTTCGTCAGCATCCTCAACCGCGAAGCCGAAATCAGCATTCACCTGGAACGCCCCAATGCCGACCTGCTGATCACCCGCAAACTCACCGACTACCGCCTGGCCCTCTACGCCAGCCAGGACTATCTCGACCGCGCACCGCCGCTGCGCAACCGCGACGATCTGGCCCGGCACAGTTGGATCGGCTACGTGGACGACCTGATCTTCAGCCAGGAGCTGTTGTTCCTCAACAGCTTCTGCCGCGCGCCGAACGTGATATTCCGCAGCACCAGCGTGATCGCCCAGCAGCAGGCCGCACGCGCGGGCCTGGGCATCGCCGTGTTGCCCAACTACATGGGCCGCCACGACCCGAGCCTGGTGCGCGTGCTGCCCAGCGAAACCATCCAGCGCAGCTACTGGATCTGTACGCGTCGCGAGCTGCACAAGTCAGTACGCCTGCGGGTGGTCTGGGACTACCTGCTCAAGCTCTGCGCCGAGCAGCAGCACGAGTTGCTAGCCGAGTAGCGCCTTGCCTGCCAGCGAGACCGCAGCCCCGATTCCCACCACCACGAACAGTTGCTGCAGGCGTGGCCCGGCCAGCTTGGCGGCCAGCGGGCGGGCCACCAGCAAGCCCAGCACCGCACCAAAGGCAAAGGGCGCGCCAACCTGCCAGTGCATGACCCCACCAAGGCTCGCACTCACCACGCTGCCAGTGGAAACCAGTGCGATCACCGCCAGGGACGTGGCGACGATGCTTTTCATGTCCAGGTTGGTATAGCGGTTCAAGGCCGGGATGATGACGAAGCCGCCGCCGACACCCAAAAGGCCGGATAGCAGCCCGGACAACATGCCGGTGAACGCCAGCGCGCGGGCGCAGGGGAGGGTCCAGCGCAGACGTCCCTGCAAGGGATTGAGCACGCAGGGCATGATCTGCCGCTCACCGCATGGCGATTCGCCGCGTAGCTCGCGAGCTGCCTTGCGCCAGATGCGCAGGCAGGCATACACCAGCACGCAGGCGAAGACCAACGCCAGCGGTGTGTTCGGTAAACGGTGCGCCAGCATCAGACCGAAAGGTGCGCAGACGATACCGATTGCCGCAATGAACAATGCTGCGCGATAACGCACCAGCCCTTGCCGCAGGCCGAGCCCGGCGCCCACGGCAGCGGCCAGGCCGACCGCCAGCAACCCAATCGGCGCCGCCTCGACCATCGACAGCCCCAGGCCGAAAACCAGCAACGGCACCGCGAGGATCCCGCCTCCAGCCCCGGTCAGCGCCAGCACCGCACCAATGATCGCGCCCAGTCCGGCGCCAAGAAGCTGATGCTCGATCACTTCGACGCCTCGACGGCCATAGGCTGCGGCCGCGCCAGCCACTCCCGCCCCTTGAGCATCGCCTGCCAGTAAAGCGGCGGCAGTACCCGTGCCTTGAGCAACCAGGCCAGCCGCGTAGGCTTGCGTCCATCGAGCAACCAACGCGGAAAACTTGGTGCCAGCTTGCCGCCATAGGTGAACTCGGCCAGCACGATCTTGCCGCGCTCCACGGTCAGCGGGCAGGAGCCGTAGCCGTCGTAGGCGACCTGTGTCGGCAAGCGCCCGAGCGCCACCAGCACATTGTTGGCCACAACCGGTGCCTGCTTGCGTGCGGCCGCTGCGGTCTTGGCATTGCTGGTGTTGATCACGTCACCCAGGGCATGGACGTTGGCGAACTGACGGTGGCGCAAGCTGTGCGGATCGACATCCACCCATCCGCAAGCATCAGCCAATGGGCTTTGCCGGATGAAGTCCGGGGCAACCTGGGGCGGCACCACGTGCAGCATGTCGAACACTTCGGTACGTGTTTCGTTGCTACCGTCGGCGAGGGTTCGTACGAAGGTCGCCCGTTGATTCGGGCCATCGACCGCCACCAGGCGCTGGCTGTAGTTGAGGTCGACACCGTACTTGTCGATGTAGCTCATCAGTGCCGGCACGTAGTCGGCAACACCGAACAGCACGGCACCGGCGTTGAAGAACGCGGGCTTTATCGCGCCCAGCCGGCCTTCATGCAGCCAGTGATCGCAGGACAGGTACAAGGCTTTCTGTGGGGCGCCGGCACATTTGATCGGCATCGGCGGTTGGCTGAACAGCGCGCGGCCCTGCTTGAGCGTCTGTACCAGCTTCCAGGTGTAGGGTGCCAGGTCGTAGCGGTAGTTGGAGGTCACGCCGTTGCGCCCAAGCGTATCTTCCAAGCCATCGATGGCTGCCCAGTCCAGCTTGAGGCCGGGGCAGACCACCAACTGCTCGTAGCTGATGGCGCGCCCGTCTTCGAGCATGACCAATTGGGCATGAGGCTCGAAACTCGTCACCCGTGCCTGAATCCAGCGCGCGCCGCTTGGCAGGGTCGCGGCTGTGGATCGCGCAGTTGAGGAGGCGCTAAACACCCCGGCGCCGACCATGGTCCAGCCGGGCTGGTAGTAATGAACGTCCGACGGATCGATCAGGGCGATGTCCAGCGACGGATCACGTTTGATCAGGCTGGATGCCGTGGCGATGCCAGCGGCACCGGCGCCCACGATCAACACCTTGTGGTGTTCGGTACTGGGCGCAACGGCAGGGGACTGCAAGGCAGGCATGGTGTTTCCTTTGAATACTTATCAGGTGTGCTGAGCCGCTCAAATCGCGTTCAGCGGGATCTTCAGGTAGCGCACGCCATTGTCTTCCGGCTCGGGCAACTGCCCGCTGCGCATGTTGACTTGCACCGAAGGCAGGATCAGCACCGGCATGTCGAGGGTCTTGTCACGGGCTTCGCGCATCTCGACAAAGCTGTCCTCGCTGACACCCTGGTGAATATGGATGTTGCTGGCGCGCTGCTCGGCCACCGTGGTCACGTAGCGCAACTCACGGCCACCGGGCAGATAGTCATGGCACATGAACAGCCGGGTCTGGTCAGGGAAGGCCAGCAGGCGACGGATCGAGCGATACAGCGTGCGAGCGCTGGCGCCGGGGAAATCGCAACGGGCGGTGCCGTAGTCAGGCATGAACAACGTGTCGCCGACAAACACGGCAATCTCGCCCGCATCCTCGATCATGTAGCTCATGCACGCGGGGGTATGCCCTGGCGTGTGCAGCGCGCGGGCATGCAGGTTGCCGATACGGAAACCTTCCTCGTCCACGAACAGCACATCGAACTGACTACCATCCCGGGCAAAACCAGGCTCGGCGTTGAACAGCGAACCGAAGGTTTTCTGCACCTGGGTGATGTGGGCGCCAATGGCAATCTGGCCGCCCAGCCGTTGCTTGAGGTAGGCCGCTGCCGAGAGGTGGTCCGCATGCACGTGGGTTTCAAGAATCCACTGCACCTTGGCGCCCAATGCCTCGACCTGCGCGATCAGCCGGTCGGCAGAGGCGTGGCTGGTACGGCCTGACTTCGGATCGTAATCCAGCACGCTGTCGATCAATGCGCAGTGCTTTGTTTCGCGGTCCATGAGCAGGTAGCTGATGGTCGAGGTCGCCGGGTCGAACAGGGCTTCCACATGAAGGTTGTTGCCAATGATCATCACAGTCTCCAAAGCGCTGCCGCACCTGAATAGAGGCGGCGGCAGGAACAGACGCTTTATCAAGATGCATGCCAGGTCATTTCCGGCGGATATGTCCTGCATTTGCAGGTGTTGTATCAACACGATAGTTAAAGACTGCCAAGAAGACTGGCAGTCATCTGTCAGCTGCTGGCAGTGATTGGCAGTCCTTGTTAACCTCGCCAGGTAGTTTTTGCCGGTGCCCCCATGTCCGAGCTTCCTGCTGCAAACCATCCTGCCATCCTCGCGCTGGTGTCCTACCTCGAACACGATGTGTTGCCCGCCATCGTGCTCGATACCGACTACAACATTCTTGCGGCCAACGCGGCGTATCGACGCCAGTTCGCCACGCAGGATCGCGCCCCTCTGGGAGAAAAGTGTCACAGGGTTTCGCACCACTACGCCGTGCCCTGCGATCAGGCTGGGGAGCACTGTCCGCTGCGCAAGGCATGGGACAGCAAGATGCCAGAGCGCGTGTTGCACATTCATCACACCCCGCGCGGGCCGGAACATGTGGACGTCGAACTGCGGCCGATCCTCGACGAGCAGGGCAGGGTGGTGGCATTCGTCGAACGGCTGACCAGCATCACCCTGGCGTCCGCACAACCGCAGCAGCAGGGGCTGGTCGGACAGTCACCGGCGTTCAAGTCGGCACTCGCCAGCCTGCGACGGGCTGCTCCGGCTCAGATTCCGGTGTTGCTCCAAGGTGAGTCTGGAACAGGCAAGGAGCTGTTCGCCCGCGCCCTGCACCTGGGTAGCCCCCGGGCCAACGGCCCGCTGGTGGTGGTCGATTGCACCGGCCTCACCGAATCACTGTTCGAGAGTGAGCTGTTTGGTTACGAGAAAGGCGCGTTCACAGGCGCGACACAACGCAAGATCGGCTTGGCCGAGGCGGCGCATGGCGGCACCCTGTTCCTGGACGAGATCGGTGAAGTGCCGCTGGCCATGCAGGTCAAACTGCTGCGCCTGATCGAGACCGGCAGTTTTCGCCCGGTGGGCAGCCTGCGCACCGTGCACTCGGATTTCCGCCTGGTGTCGGCGACACACAAGCCGCTCAAGGCGATGGTCGCGCAGGGCGCCTTCCGTGAAGACCTGTATTACCGCATCAGTGGATTTCCGATTCGTCTGCCGGCGCTGCGTGAGCGTGTCGAAGATTTGCCGCTACTGATTGAAAGCCTGCTGCAACGTATCGCGGGCAAAGGCGCACCTCGAATCAGCCATGACGCACTCGAGCGTCTCAACCTGCATCCGTTTCCGGGAAATATTCGTGAGCTGCGGAACATGCTGGAGAGGGCCTGGCTGTTTGCCGATGATGGTTTGATTCGCAGTGAACATCTGGTCGAAGACACCGATCTGGACTCACCGGCGAGACGTCAATCACGCGAGCAGCATGAACTGAAGGCGCTCGCTCAAGCACTGGACAGCTTCCAGGGATCGCGACGCGAGCTGGCCAAGCAGCTGGGGATGAGTGAACGCACCTTGTACAGAAGGCTCAAGGACCTCGAATCCTGACGCCCGTTGAACAGTGTTTCACGTGGAACATTCGTTTTTCGTGCCCCAGAAAACGAAAAAGCCAAGGTCTAGACCTTGGCTTTTCGTAGCTGAAGCTCGTAATGTAGGGTCACAAAAAAGTTGACTCGGCAGGCTTAGTAAAAACGGCAACGAAATCGTCTTTTCTGTGATTCCCTTCACTAGGTGTCACAGAAAAGATGAGAAAGGCCTATCCGATTCACTCAGTAGCTGGCTCGGCCGACCTCAAATCCTCACATCAATCCATGTGACATCATCACTCACGACAGGAAAATCTCCAGTGGGCTCATTGATCGCAGCAGCTTGCTGCGATTCAGTGAGCTCAGCCCAGAACCCATCAGTCGCGAAGACAAAACGAGTTCCCGCCGGTGCCGACTGGAGCAGAAAATCTGGATTCGGAGCGCGTGTTGCCTTGAGACTACGGGTAACCAGATTCCGTGCAGGATCCAACGCTAATTCGCGGTGCGATCTGTCCCGCTTCCAGTTTGCTTTGCAGTGTGGTGGAGTGAACCATTCGATTCTGCCATCGTTTCCAGCCATCCCGCAGGCGCAATCACCTTCATAAGCAACGGTGAGTTGGCCCTGCGATGCAACACCGATCAGGTAGCTGGTGGTGCCATTCTGTTCCGTGAACAGCTGACGATGCAGATCCACCAAAATACTGTTGAGCAATTGTTGAACCTGTTCTGGGCTGGAGTCATCTGCGCCCTGAGCAATATGGCTCAGATAGGCCTTGATCATACCTTGAGCCAAGCCTTGGGCAAGCTGACCGCTACCTGGTTTCGAGGTGCCATCCATAATGACAAAGAGGCCTCGTGCTCCATGGATCTCGGCCACTGCAAAATCGTGGTTCGCTGCTCGCTCATGTCCTTTTACGGACCTCGTTTGATACCTCATGCGAGCGCGCTCAGGTCTTTCATGCGCTGAAGAATGAGCTTGGCACGCCCAGGGTTAGCTCGAACAGAGCCTGAGCTCTCAATGGCATAATCGATGCCACTAAGCTCTGCCAGAGCGCCAACACCTTCGGCAATGTATTGCCTGAGCTCCTCGCTGGCTTCACTGACCTCCGCCAATAGCTCCGGACGTCCGTCAAGTAGGATGATGATATCTTCGACATCCTTATGGTACGGATCGCCGTTACCTCGACCACTGAAGGCTTCGAGCTTCGTTGCCAAGAAGAATGCTGGCTTGAAGATTCGGATTACCCGACCGCTAGGTAGCTCGAACGGTACCGCCTGAGCGAGTCCCTCCACGTACCAGCGGTTAGCGTAGCCCAGAATAGATGCATCGCTTGGCATCACATCGACGATGACATCATTGAACCTGAACCGGCAGTTCACATCATCTTCCCCAGTGATCTTGAAGCCTTTCGCTGCAAGACGCACTGTAAGCTTTTCCCAAGCAGAAATTCCTGCTAGCTCGATCACTAGGTCGACATCGTCGGTGAATCGGATGTCGTCCAGCACTGCGCTATCGGTGACCAACATAGCGGTTGTACATCCACCGACAAAGGCGCACTCAGCCAAAAACTCGTCGCCCAAACCATCAGCCACAAACGAGATAAGCTCGTAATTGTGGTCCGCATTCGATGCCATATTACTTCAACCCCATCCCTGCCTTCAGTATGTTGACAGCCACGCCACACTCCCTCGGGCCGCCAACGCGGATCGCGTCTACAAGCGCGAGGTAATGATAAAGGGTCCTATCTTTTTTTACCGCCTCGGGCACTGTCTTGTAGAGGGGCTCGATTGACTGGCCTCGCTCGCTGCCTAGCGGGTCGGGCCATACAGGTATCAGTCCGCCTGCACTCTTTAGGCTTCTCGAAAGGGCTGGGGCAGCAAACCCGGTGGGGATGCCACGGACGATTGCCCCAGGCTTTACTGGAAAAAAGTATTTCAGAGCGCTCTCCGTGACCTTCAGCAGTTCGCGTCGATTCACCTTTGGAAGGCCGGTGTCATAATCGCTGGTAAGAAGGCCTGCATTTCGACAACGCGCCATGGCGTTGGAGACTTCGCTTTTACTGAGGCCGAGTGACGCAGAAAGCGCCCGCAAGGAGTAGTTTTCGTTCCAACTCGCTACAGGGGTCGACGGCACTACATCAGACCAGCCCTCCCATCGGTCTGAGTCCCCCATAGGTGAATCGAGTTCTTGTGGCCGAAATACAGTGTCCTCGTCATTCAATGGCAGCTGAGAAAGCACCCAACCTATTGGGCCGCCGACCGCCATCAATCCACGAGGCTCTGGGTTCAGCATGTTTTTCAGCTGCTCAGAGGTAGACTCGGTCTCCATACGGCCAAACAGATTTTCCTCTTGAGCATGCAGGCTAGTCATTTTGAAAAGCAACAAAATGTCTTGACTCTTCATAAGTGACCCTTCTCAAATCGTCCACATTCCATGAACTGTGGACAATATTTTCTTGACCATCAACCAATAGTCAAGAAAAATCTTAATTCAAGGAGCGTAAATCGGCATGCTCGGACAGACCGAGTGCTTTCTCCAGATCTCCTTATGCCCATCAGGAAGCCGAAAAATATTGACTAATGGAAATCAATGGAAATTACTTCGTCCACATTCCATGAATTGTGGACGATTCACTTCCGTGAGATCACTCGCTGTCAACAAAATTTTACGATTAATGCGACTGTTGGAGCTAGTGAGAATAGGGCCAGGGCCCTTGCGTGAGCCCTGCCTACTAGCTGCACCCCCGCGATGCCAGTCACGCCGTATTTAGCCGCTGCTCACCACTGATGTGGACCTAGTCAGATGCTTTAGAGAACAACGAATACGACAAACCCCGGCCATCCATCCGGGCTTTGTCTATCTTCGGAGGTTACATGATTTCAACCGACGCGCAGGTGTTCACCAGCTTTTCGAAGGCCACCGGGTCATTGTGCAGCGCCTTGTAACCGTCGTAGCGGTAGTAAAATGACCCCTTGCTGAACAGCGCGAAACGAACCGAGCGTGTTGCGCGGCGCACAACCCGCGCTGTCGCAGGGAATGGCTTACCTCGGTATTCACGAAGGTAACCAGCATCGCAGGGCGCGTAGACGCCATCAGAGAGCTCGTAGCACTGCTCAATACCAACCTCATTGGTCACCTCGCCAGTGGGGCAGCCAGCGGCTTCACCTTCGACCTCAAGGACGAAGTTCGCCTCATGGTTTTGTGCACCTGGATTTAGCATGACAAGGCGGATGGGTTTGAGGATAAAGGCATATTGATCAAGCGGCTCATTCTCGTCCGTCCATTCAATGTAACCTTCGCTCGTCGACCGGCAATCTATCAGATCAAGACCACCATCCCCAGGCTGGAAAAAATAAGCATCTTCACCTGACATTACTTTCAAAACGCGTCCGATACAACCAGGATCAGTCCACTCGGCACGAACAGGCACGTCATGCCCGAACAGGTTAGTGAGCTTCGCCTCCCATAGATCAATAAGCTTTCTTTGGCTTTCGTCGACATTCGATTTAGTCATTAAAAGAGATCCTCCATTCGATGGGCTTCCCAGAGCCGAGTCAGCCCAGACCCCTAGGCTGGCGCTCAGGTACTGGGCACTAAGATAATACAGGCCGCAGGAGATACATTGTGCGGGCAAAATAGTGCAGCGCACACCTAAAAAGGATTGGGCTATTTCAGCAGTGTGCCATGAAGATCTGGAGTTTTGCAGCCGTTAGTCAGTGTGCCGCCCCCTCATCGATTGCTGCCTTACCTGGCCTAAATAACACCAACGTGTAAACACAATTTTTAAACTGTAAACTATTATGGTTAACAGGTTAAAAAAGTAGTTAATAAGGCCATAATAAATGGACTACCAAGCTTTTATATAGAGGCCTGGTCGCTTTTTTATGTCGGCTTTGAACGTTAACTCCCTATGGGATGAAAGCGTCCGGTTTCGTCCGAACGCTAAGCACTCAGTTCAGCGTCAAGCAAAAGCTCCCGCTAGGGGGGCCATAGGGCGGGCTTACATTACTAGCAAGGGCAAACCAACGGTTTCGTCGCTCTCCATGACCACACGAGCATTTAAGCCTGACGTCTGTTCTGGAAATTTTCCAACCTAACGCTGTCGCTTCGGCGATGGTATCGGCAGACGGTATTTGGGAGTAGCACCCGTCATGTGTTGAGAAAACTATGTAGCGATAGCTGCCAGCGTCAGCATCCGGAGCAGGAGTCGAATTCCGTGTCACTCGACCGCCGTGATGGGGCGCCACAATTCCCCCTAACTGTTGCTTGAACCGTGCGGATATCGATGTGTAATCCGCATCACCACAAAGCAGCACGCGTCGGAAATAATAACTTTGAGCGTTTTCCACAAGCATACCCAGAGCTTCATTATTACGCAGGTACTTCGCATCGTGCGAACCAGGGGCCGGGTTACAAGCAAACAACGTACAAGCCCCCCATTTAACCTGCGCCCTGGCAGAAGGCCAGAATTTCAATGCACTGCTGCCATCTTGTAGCACCTGATTTTGCAAGGCGTACATTAAATGGGCATGACTGATGCCAAGCTTCATTCCAGCCGAAGGCCGGCGCATCACCCATGGACGCTGCAGCACGCGGTCTCGGTAAGTCACGTGAGTCGTCCAATATCCGTTTTTATGTTTTATTGGTCGACCGGATTCGTATGCGTAACCCCAGTGATCCCAATCCAGATGCGAAAGGAAAACGGGAGCAGGATGGTCGGGATCGTCTCCGACCAATGGGTCGAAGTTTATGCACTTGGGTAACGACCGTCGATAGAATCCGATAGGCCACCCAAAGTCAAAGAATGATTTCGGTCTCTGACCATGATCGACGATGGCACACATATTGGCTTGACCGACATCATAAACCGCGACGAACAAATCCCCCTTTGGTTGAACGCCTAGGTATTCAAACGCAGCACTTTGATGATGCCTACACTCGATTACTCGCTTCAGAGCCCGCAGATCTTTGGCATCAGGCACAACTGCGTTAACTCTTACATAGAGGATAGTAGGGGCTGACTCCTGCGCTTCATTAGAAAACTCAAGCGCGGTAGCCTCGTAGAATCCCTCTTCCGCTCCAGAAATATCCGAAACGGTGATTGAGCAGTAACCGTCAACTCTCATCACCTGCTCGTAAACGGATATAGGAACTACTGCCTCCATCAAAAGGAAGCTCAGAGCATTGTCAAAATTTTTGACGATCTCCTGAGAATTAGACCTGCGCAAAAAAGGAAGAATTTTCCTGGGTATAGCGTCAAAAGTCACAGTGCATAAACCGCTCTGTGTCAGATCAGGATCTTCGTAGCGTGCATCGATGGCGCTCAAGTATTCGACGTTGCCGATGGGCTTTGAAAACTCGCTTCGCTTATTCAGAATTTTAGATTTGGTCACGATGAGCGATCTGCTGCTTGAGGAGAATCCAAAATTACCACTGTACTGCCATCATGAAAACCGTGATGCAGGCATCAACGACGGAACTCGTGATGGCTCCGGATCGAATGGCGTAAACGAAAACTGACGATCCTAGCGGTAAGCCTTTCCATTCTGGACACGCATCCTTCGCCCATAAATGCGCGAACACGTCCGCTCAATATCGGCGAAAGCCATCGCCCCCCCAATGAGGATTTTTTCGGGGTTGCTATCCGATTTCCCAGTAAGCAGATGATTCTCACGAGCGATCAGTGACGAGGCTGCTTGTTGCCCATCATGCTTTCCAAATGATACCCGCTGGCAGCAGATGTCAAAAACTCAGCCTCCCGGCGCAGCGCGCCCAAACGCTCTGCTGAGACCTTGCCTTGAGCCTCTGCGTAACGTCTCTGCGCTGCCGTGGCTGCTTCCCACAATTCAAGCTGTTTCTGAATTGTCGCTGGATCCATCTTGTTCATCGGTAAGGCATCCGCTTCCAGATTCGATTGAACATAATAGAACGACTGACAAATCACGGTGCTTTTACCAACGCTGATTAGAGGCCCGATCGGTCGTGGTATCATTATCAGTAGGAGTAGGGCGATTTGGATCGTCGTAGCAGACCAAGACGACTGCTTGCTTTTCGGAGATATTTTTTGCGTTAGTAGGCACGTAAATTTCTCTTTGCAGATTGCATGGCAAGTTCTGTTGAGGCTATGACAAAGCGATGCTTTGCATAGAATATTTACAGTTTGGAAATCCGAGGCTTTTAGCCTGCCATTAAGCCCTCTGCGGTGCCGTTTTCCGACACCCAAAAGATAGGATGAGAAACGAGAAAATAGGGCCACTCAATTAGCCGAAGCAGTTGACGGATAGGTCAACAATTTTTGGCTGAAGTTTTGACGTCAAGCTGCTGTCGTGTATGGTTATAAACATTCAATTGATGCGAGCTTAAAATGAGAAAACCGCTGTTGGTTACCATCGCTGCCGTCACGCTGACGGGTTGTGGATTCAACCTAGCCAATGGGGCCGAAAAAGCACTACGGGATTTGAGGGAATTCCAAATGCTCAATGCTAATGAGAAGATGGATCTGGACCACGTCCGGGAGAGCTCAAATGGTCGCTTCAGATGTGGTACGGTTAAGACGGCATACAGCCCCTTGCAACGCTTCACCATCAATGGGAAATACATCCATCTGAGTGAAATGGAACCGAAGTCTCCATTCGGAGATGTTCAACCTTGGTACGACCAAGCCTGCGATCAGCCTGTGATAGAAGACCAATCGTTTAAATACTAGACCAGCCACCTGGATCTAGTGAGTAGGAAGGGGGGTAACCCCCCTTCAGCCGACGCTAGCCTAGGGATATGCCAAATACAGCGAAAGCGGCGGCCACCGCTTGGTACGCTGCAGACGCCGAGCCCAGCGTTTGGACTGTTGTAGCCAAACCGGAACACATCAGTTTCAGAACGTCCTTGCTAGGGCTTTCGCTATCGATCTCCCGAACCGTTCTGTCAATGATTTCTTTCGTACTCTTACGCTTTGACTCCTCAAGTTCGGACGTAGCGAGTTCTTGCGCAAGCAATTGAAGCGCTGCCTTTAGGTCTGCATAAGGGGTTGTGCCAACTGCCTGTTGCACCTTGGCAACAGAGTTCGCACCTGTCTGTACAGCACCGACTTGATCGTTGAAGGTAAACGTGTTGTTCGTTACAGAAGGGGGTTGTGGTTTAGCTCTCATGTCTCTCCATTCGTCAAAATTTATGCCCTGATTAAAACGAAGCATCCCGTTAGGAAGCTTCTCATACCGAAGGTAACGTTTTTCAGACAGATTATTTACAACAGCCACGAACACGTTCCAGTGCTGATTCAAAGACAGACCTAGGCGATGCTGGAGCGCTGCTTGAAGATCGGGGTACATCAGCCATTTAAGCTCATTCAACTCATTGAGCTTCTTGAAAAGAACAGTTTCGAGATCACCGTGCGTTAAAGCTTCGCTGTCGAGCACAGTCACAGTTAGCCCACTAGCATCCATCGCGGCTTGAAGACGACCTTTTTGCGCTAGTTCTACCCAGTTCATCGCGATCTCAAGCTGATAGTCATGCGCATCCTTTGGTCCAGTGAGGTAACGCCGCTGCTCGGTGAAAATCTTATCTTGCCAGGCCAGCCCATTTGCCACGCCAGGAAAAAGCCTCACCAGTTCGCCGATGGCGGCTCGTAGCCTGTCGCTTTCACGGTTCATAGCATCCAACGCATTCTGCATATCCTGGAACATTCGCCCCTCCTTGCCGCCCATCTCCTGCCTTCCAGCTCCTGTAATGCAAGAAAACGACGAACGGTTCGTTCTTAAGCTGGCGCGGCCAGCACCCGATTTCAGTGGGCATTAACCCGATTCAGGTTCCTGGCTCAGTGCTCTGAGGAACCTTTTTAGGGATGATGCACGACACCACTCGTTTGCTAGTGTGTAAACCTAGCTGTAAACTGTCAATCAAAGTGTCAAGCTGAGTAATCGAAATGGGAACGAAATACGCAAACGCCCCGGTCTACTTCACCATCGGCCAGGTGCGTCACAACACCCTGCTGTCGCTGAAGACCTACCTTCCGGCGATCCAGGAGCGCATGCGAAAGGCGGGTTATCCTGACTTCAACAGCGCCCAGCAGATGCAGTTCTCTTTTGGCGCAGTTACTGGCGGCGATGACACGCAACCTTTCAAGCCGGGCATTCAGCAGATCGAAAGCTATACGTTCTCCAATCTTGAAGGCACCCAAGGCTTCCTGCTGGAGCCGAGTGCACTTTCGTTCCGCTGCACCGAATACGAGACATTTCCGGAATTCTATGCAGAGCTGGAACGTGGCCTGAAGATCTTGGAGGAAGCGGTCGATGGCCTGGCTTATTTTGAGCGCTTAGGCCTGAGATACCTTGATGCGGTTGTACCTGCAGAAGGGGAAACCTTGCAGCAGTATCTTGCTCGTGAGGTGTGGGGCACTCCTGCCTCACTCGACCTGGGACAGGTATACCAGTTCGAAGGACAGCCACTGACGTATAACCACTCGTTTGCCGAGTCGTCGGCCACCATTCCTAACATTGGCCAGGTGGTGTCGCGGGTGATCGTCCAGAACAGCGAGCTCCGCTTCCCACCAGATCTATTGCCCGCCCCGCTCAAGATTGGTCATCGCTTCAGCGAGCTCAATGGACAACATGCAACCGTCGACGTCGACGCCAGTTTTTCTGAGCGCCGAAAATACGATTCGGCTGAAATTAGAGATAGGTTCCAACACCTTCACGACGTCGTTAAATTGTTCTTTAACGCGACCGTGACGGACCACGCACGGACAGCATGGAGTTAACCTATGAACACGATGTATGCACCATCCCCAAGCCCGGGGCTGGTAGACCGATCCTTCAATGTCGCGAGTCGGCATCTCGAAGCTGAACGCGAGAAAGCCAAGAGCTCCACAGGGAGCACTGCGCTAGCTTGGGGCTATGGACTGACCGTCGCCTTCGCTCTGTGCATTGGCACCTTGGCACCGCAACCTCAGCCTCGTGAGAGCCGGGAAAACAGGGAATACAGAGCATCAATCCAAGGTAACGCCAAGCTTGAATCCGCAGTTGCTCCGAGGACAGCTGCAGAAGCGTTGTCTTATGTGCGCACCACTTTGAAACCAGCGGTGACTGAATTGGCATCGATCTTCGGAGTTTCGAGGCAGGCTATCTACAACTGGCAAGCCGGCGAGCACATCTCAGAGGGCAACGAAGCTCTGCTCTACGAACTGGCCGCGGCCGCCGATCGTATCGTGGCCCACCCGCTCGCAGGGCAAGTGAACGCCAAGCGGAAGCTCCCAGGCGGTAGTTCGCTATTTGAAGCCGTTGCCGGCGGCATGTCAGGTGTAGAGGCTGCTGGAAAACTCATCGCCATGGCTGAAAAGGAAGGCGCACAGCGCGCAGCCATGGATTCGAGACTGAAGAACCGAAATCGGGCCGCCGTAGACCTCGCGTCGGTCGGCTCGCCGCATTTGAAAGACAGAGCATGAGGTAGCAGTTGATGGTGAGCTGGAGTCGATCTACCCCGTGGCGACAAGGATACATTGTCGATAGCCAAACACTCGCCCAGCTCGGCATCATCATCGACGGCGATGGCCAGGAAAAAGTCATCGCCGTTGTTGCTACACACGACTGTGACCTTGCACAGGAAGCTGCAGGCGAGCCGGAAGTGGAACTGATCGTAGGCAGAATCCTGGCTGAGAAGCTTGATGGCAATTACACACACTGTAAAACCGCCAGGCGGCTGCACCTGGAGCTCACTGGAACAGATCAGCACCTCCTCTGTGAGTTCGATGCGAGCAAACGGGTTCGAGTCCCCAAGGAGCACCAAGAGCCGTCCAAAGCTTTTATCTCCTATGAGCCGGCTCGTACCTTTTTGATGAACGGACAGGAGAGAAGCATCTTCCAGCGCTGGCTGGCTGCAAGGTATCGCCGCTCTTCATTTCCAGATGAATTTGATCGCCGCCTGAGAGACACCAAGGTAGCTGAGCGCCTCGCCAAACTCTTCAAAGACTCCGGCAACCACATCCCGGCCGTATTCTTCGACGTTGATCAAGGTATGGAGAGGACCAGAGACGGATCAGATGATCTCTACGAGCTCTCGATCCTGGTTCTCTACAAGACTGACGAAGACCCTGAGATTGCTGAAGAGGCAGCTCAAGCTGCAGTAAAAGCTATCGAGGAGCTTTTCCAGAACCGGTGCAGAACCGGGGAAGACAAGAGTTGGAAGTGGATTGAGCTCATTGAAATCGATGTGATTTCAGATGAAGCGCTGACATACAGTCAATCGCTCAATCTGACACGCTGGCAGGCTGACTATGTGAGCCTGAGAAGCGACCCGGAACAGCCAATTCTTGACGATTGAGCTACAGCTCCTGATTTTTTCGGCCAAGAGACTGAAAATCAAAGGAAAAAATAGGGGGAGGGGTTGACACCAGAATGATATGACGAGATACTTATAATTGCCGATAGTTATTTCTGTCGACAAAAAAGCCCACCAATGTTTGCAGCATTGGCAGGCCCTTTGAACCGTGCACTGGATGTTTTTGCAGAACTCCAAAGCACAATTAGAAAACAAACCCGGAGGTCAGGTTTCCACACTCGGAAAGAGATTCTACGTACATCTTTATCTCTTTACAACACCTGCTTGACTAGCGGCATTTGCAGATGCCGCAGGTATCTCCGGGTTCTCTCATTAGGAGATCCCGTATGACCATGATTTGCAGACCCTTCATTACCCTCCGCAACGGCAAACGCCTCTTTGCACACGAGGTTGGTAAAACCGCGTTCTGCTTTGAGGTAGATGAAGTTCGGAAGGCTAAGCCGCCTGAAGGGGCCGGTGAGCAAGGTACGCTCGACCTTGGGGATGATGACGTACCTTCCAAGCCTCACTGATGTAACAAGAAGCCCCCCCC
>NZ_JABWRO010000079.1:0-25780 GCF_014268985.1 Pseudomonas sp. RW10S2
TTTTTCGTTTACACGGTATGCAGGTACCAGTTGTACTCGAGGTCGGAGATCGAGTGTTCGAACTCCTCCAGCTCGCTCTCCTTGCACGCGACGAAGATGTCGATGTACTTCGGATCGATGTACTTGTTCAGGATCTCGCTGTCGTCCAGCTCGCGCAGGGCATCGCGCAGGTTGTTCGGCAGGCTCTGTTCCAGCTGCTCGTAGGAGTTGCCTTCGATCGGCTCACCCGGCTCGATCTTGTTGGTCAGGCCGTGGTGCACACCGGCCAGGACCGCCGCCATCATCAGGTACGGGTTGGCGTCGGCACCGGCCACGCGGTGCTCGATGCGCACGGCGTCCGGCGAGCCGGTTGGCACGCGCAGGGCCACGGTGCGGTTGTCCAGGCCCCAGCTCGGCGCGTTCGGTACGTAGAACTGCGCGCCGAAACGGCGGTACGAGTTGACGTTCGGGCAGAGGAACGCCATCGAAGCGGGCAGGGTCTCGAGCACACCGCCGACAGCGTGACGAAGCGCGGCGTTCTGCTCGGGATCCTCGCTGGTGAAGATGTTGTTGCCATCTTTGTCCAGCACGGAGATGTGTACATGCAGGCCGTTGCCAGCCTGGCCCGGGTAGGGCTTGGCCATGAAAGTGGTGTCCATTTCATGGTCGTAGGCGATGTTCTTGATCAGGCGCTTGAGCAGCACTGCATAGTCACAGGCCCTCAGCGGATCGGGCACGTGGTGCAGGTTGACCTCGAACTGCGCCGGGGCGCTTTCCTTGACGATCGCGTCGGCCGGGATACCCTGCTCCTTCGCGCCTTCGAGGATGTCCTGCAGGCAGTCGGCATACTCGTCCAGGTCGTCGATCAGGTAGACCTGGGTCGACTGCGGACGCTTGCCCGAGATCGGCGAGCGCGGCGGCTGCGGACGGCCGTTCACGTTCTCCTGGTCGATCAGGTAGAACTCCAGCTCGAACGCGGCACAGATGGTCAGGCCCATGTCGGTGAACTTGCTCACCACCTGGCGCAACACTTCACGAGGGTCGGCGAAGAACGGCTCGCCTTCGATTTCGTGCATGGTCATCAGCAGTTGCGCGGTCGGGCGCTTCTGCCAGGGTTCGTTGGAGAGGGTGCCAGGGATCGGGTAGCAGATGCGGTCGGCGTCGCCGATGTCCAGGCCGAGGCCCGTGCTTTCGACGGTCGAGCCGTTGATATCCAGGGCGAAGAGGGAGGCGGGCAGGTTGATGCCTTTCTCGTAAACCTTGTGAAGGCTCGTGCGTTCGATACGCTTGCCACGAACCACACCATTCATATCTGCAATCAGAAGGTCAACGTAGAGAACCTCAGGATGTTCCTTAAGGAACGCGTTCGCTTCGTTAAGCTGAACGGCACGCGGGGGTACCGACATGATGCAACACCTTTGTTGTTAAAAATATCAATCAAGGGGGGCTTGCAGACCCAGTCAATCGAAAAGACAAACTGATGTCAAGCCAACCTCCTGATGCCCTGAAATGGCACATCAACGGCGGATTTGCTGCATATAAGGGCATCCCATTATCCGCTAAATCTGTAGGAAAGGGCTACGGCGATGGTGGCGTATTTTATTTTTTACGGAGGTGTTGTGAAAAAAAATGAACGAGGCTAAGCTCGGTCGCAACCCATAACAGTAATAATACGAGGGTCACATGGTCCGCCAGTCGCGACCTGAAAGCGCCGCCTGCGCTGCGCAGTCAGGTATTTTCACCGCTTGCCGAAAGGCCCTCGCGCGCCTGGCCCATCCCTGGAGCAGACTGGCCGCAATAATTGACGACCGGCACAGTCAGCCCTCGCCCCGTAGCAGTTTACTGCACGCTTTTCTTCCTTCCTGCCCTTTGCTTTCGAGATCGATACGCGTTTTGCGCGTGAATCGGCTGCCGTCCTGCGCATGGGTTTTTGCTTTGGCAACATACTCCATCCAGAATCAATGCGTGGGCCTTGCCAGGCCCTGCCGCGCCGAATGCGCCGACATTGACCGACGCCAGGCGTCAGTAGCGCCCGCCCCGCAGGGGCCGGGTCAAATGACCTCCTGAGGTATTTATGAGTAACAACCTCGACCAGCTCACCGATTGGTTGAAAGAGCACAAGATCACCGAAGTCGAATGCCTGATCAGCGACCTGACCGGCATCACCCGCGGCAAGATCTCGCCAACCAACAAATTCATCGCCGAAAAGGGCATGCGCCTGCCCGAAAGCGTTTTGTTGCAAACTGTGACTGGCGACTACGTCGATGACGACATCTATTACGACCTGCTCGACCCGGCCGACATCGACATGATCTGCCGCCCCGACCAGGACGCCGTGTTCCTCGTGCCCTGGGCCATCGAGCCGACCGCCCAGGTGATCCACGACACCTACGACAAGAAGGGCAACCCGGTCGAACTGTCGCCGCGCAACGTCCTCAAGAAAGTGCTCAAGCTCTACGCCGACAAGGGCTGGCAGCCGATCGTCGCGCCAGAGATGGAGTTCTACCTGACCAAGCGCAGCGAAGACCCGGACTTCCCGCTGCAACCGCCGGTGGGCCGCTCCGGCCGTCCGGAAACTGGCCGTCAGTCGTTCTCCATCGAGGCCGCCAACGAATTCGACCCGCTGTTCGAAGACGTCTATGACTGGTGCGAACTGCAGCAGCTGGACCTCGACACGCTGATCCACGAAGACGGCACGGCGCAGATGGAGATCAACTTCCGTCACGGTGACGCGCTGCACCTGGCCGACCAGATCCTGGTGTTCAAGCGCACCATGCGCGAGGCCGCGCTCAAGCACAACGTCGCCGCGACCTTCATGGCCAAGCCCATGACCGGCGAGCCCGGCAGCGCCATGCACCTGCACCAGAGCGTGATCGACATCGCCACCGGCAAGAACATCTTCTCCAATGAAGACGGCAGCATGAGCACGCTGTTCCTGCATCACATCGGCGGCCTGCAGAAACTCATTCCCGAGGCGTTGCCGCTGTTCGCACCGAACGTCAACTCGTTCCGCCGCTTCCTGCCGGACACCTCGGCGCCCGTGAACGTGGAGTGGGGCGAAGAGAACCGTACCGTCGGCCTGCGCGTACCGGATGCCGGCCCGCAGAACCGCCGCGTGGAAAACCGCCTGCCGGGCGCCGACGCCAACCCCTACCTGGCCATCGCCGCGAGCCTGCTGTGTGGCTTCATCGGCATGGTCGAGGGCATCGAGGCCAGCGCGCCGGTCCAGGGCCGTGGCTACGAGCGGCGCAACCTGCGTCTGCCGCTGACCATCGAGGACGCCCTGGAGCGTATGGAGAACAGCCGGTCGCTGGTGCAGTACCTGGGCAAGAAGTTCATTACCGGCTACGTCGCCACCAAGCGCGCCGAGCATGAAAACTTCAAGCGCGTCATCAGTTCCTGGGAGCGCGAGTTCCTGCTGTTTGCCGTGTGATCAACCCTGGGGCCGCAGGAGCGCGGCCATCGGATAGTGGAGAAGCAGATGAGCGTCAACAACCCGCAAACCCGTGAATGGCAGAACCTGAGCGGCGAGCACCACCTGGCACCCTTCAGCGACTACAAGCAGCTGAAGGCGAAGGGGCCGCGCATCATCACCAAGGCCCAGGGTGTGCATTTGTGGGACAGCGAGGGGCACAAGATCCTCGATGGCATGGCCGGCCTGTGGTGCGTGGCGGTTGGCTATGGTCGCGAAGAGCTGGTCCAGGCGGCAGAGAAGCAGATGCGCGAGCTGCCGTACTACAACCTGTTCTTCCAGACCGCTCATCCGCCGGCGCTGGAGCTGGCCAAGGCCATTACCGACGTGGCCCCCGAAGGCATGAGCCATGTGTTCTTCACCGGCTCCGGCTCCGAAGGCAACGACACCGTGCTGCGCATGGTTCGCCACTACTGGGCGCTCAAGGGCAAGCCGAACAAGCAGACGCTCATCGGCCGGGTCAACGGCTACCACGGCTCCACCGTGGCCGGCGCCAGCCTTGGCGGCATGAGCGGCATGCACGAGCAGGGCGGCCTGCCGATCCCGGGTATCGTGCACATCCCGCAGCCGTACTGGTTCGGTGAGGGCGGCGACATGACCCCGGATGAATTCGGGGTGTGGGCTGCCGAGCAGTTGGAGAAGAAGATTCTGGAAGTCGGCGAGGACAACGTTGCCGCCTTCATCGCCGAGCCGATCCAGGGCGCCGGCGGGGTGATCATTCCGCCGGACACCTACTGGCCGAAGATCAAGGAGATCCTCGCCAAGTACGACATCCTGTTCGTCGCCGACGAAGTGATCTGCGGCTTTGGCCGTACCGGCGAGTGGTTCGGCTCCGATTATTACGATCTCAAGCCTGACCTGATGACCATCGCCAAGGGCCTGACCTCCGGTTACATCCCCATGGGCGGTGTGATCGTGCGTGACAAGGTGGCCAAGGTGCTCAGCGAAGGGGGCGATTTCAACCACGGCTTCACCTACTCCGGCCACCCGGTGGCAGCGGCGGTGGGGCTGGAGAACCTGCGCATCCTGCGTGACGAGAAGATCGTCGAGCGCGCACGCACGGAAGTGGCACCGTACTTGCAAAAACGACTGCGCGAGCTGCAAGACCACCCGCTGGTGGGCGAGGTACGTGGCCTTGGCCTGCTCGGCGCAATCGAATTGGTCAAGGACAAGGCGACCCGCAGCCGTTACGAAGGCAAGGGCGTGGGCATGGTTTGCCGCAACTTCTGTTTCGACAACGGCCTGATCATGCGCGCGGTGGGCGACACCATGATCATCGCGCCGCCACTGGTGATCAGCCATGAAGAAGTGGACGAGCTGGTGGAAAAGGCGCGCAAGTGCCTGGATCTGACCCTGGAAGCGATTCGATAGGCGTTTGCTAGGCTAGCGATGTGACATTAAGTCGTTACAAGGCCCTGCTTTTGTTGAAACAGCGCCTTGTAACTTGCCAGACTAGCGGTTGTTTCAGTCGTCCGGCGCTTGCACCACGGGACCTGGCAGCTGAACAGATGGCTACTAAAAAAATTCTGGAGCATAACGCATGAAGAAAATGGGCAAGACGTTGCTGGCCGCCGCCCTGATGGGTGCCATGGCCACTGCTGTTCACGCTGAAGACAAGGTGCTGAACGTCTACAACTGGTCGGACTACATCGCTCCGGACACCATCGCCAAGTTCGAGAAGCAGACCGGCATCAAGGTCAAGTACGACGTCTTCGACAGCAACGAAACCCTGGAAGCCAAGCTGCTGGCAGGCAAGTCGGGCTACGACATCGTCGTGCCGTCCAACAACTTCCTGGCCAAGCAGATCAAGGCCGGCGTCTACGAGGAGCTCGACCGCTCCAAGCTGCCGAACTGGAAGAACCTCGACGAAGACCTGCTCAAGGCCGTTGGCGACGCCAGCGACAAAGGCAACAAGTACGCCTTCCCGTACATGTGGGGCTCCATTGGCATCGGCTACAACCCGGCCAAGGTCAAGGCCGCGCTGGGCGTGGACAAGATCGATTCGTGGGACGCCGTGTTCAAGCCCGAGAACATCGCCAAGCTCAAGAGCTGCGGCGTGAGCTTCCTCGATGCACCGACCGAAATGCTTCCGGCCGCGCTGCATTACCTGGGCAAGCCGACCGACAGCACCACCAAGGAAGACCTCAAGGCGGCCGAGGACCTGTTCCTGAAGATCCGTCCTTCGATCACCTACTTCCACTCCTCCAAGTACATCGGCGACCTGGCCAACGGCAACATCTGCGTGGCCGTCGGCTACTCGGGCGACCTGGAGCAGTCCAAGGCCCGCGCCCACGAAGCCGGCGACAAGGTCAAGCTGGACTACATCATTCCGAAAGAAGGCGCTGGCACCTTCTACGACATGGTCGCCATCCCGAAAGATGCCGAGCATAAAGATGCTGCCTACCAGTTCATGAACTTCCTGCTGCAACCGGAAGTCATGGCCGAGATCACCAACGCCGTGCGCTTCCCGAACGGTAACAAGGCCGCGACCCAGTTCGTCGACAAGGACATCACCAGCGACCCGAGCATCTATCCGCCAGCGGAAGTGAAGAAGCATCTGTACGCGATCGCTGCTCCTGAAGCGGCCGCCCAGCGTTTGATCACCCGTAGCTGGACCAAGATCAAGTCGGGCAAGTAAGCCCTGTGCGGGGCTCTCTGGGCCGGGGTTTTCCGGCCCAGGGGGCATAAACCTCGATTGTTGATTGCGACATCCCAGCCACGCAGGTAAGTTGCGCGCCGGTTTTGCGTGTACGGCTGCTCCCAGCCGCCACCGAAGGCTCTGATTGTGAGGACCAACCACTTGTCTATTTCTGTATTGCGCAAGGCCATGATGGCTGGAGCAGGTCTGACGCTGGCCTGCAGCGTTCAAGCGGCGCCCACGGTGCACTTCTACAACTGGTCCGACTATGTCGGCCCGACCACGCTCGCGGACTTCGAGAAAGAGACGGGCATCAAGCCCGTGCAGGATGTCTTCGACTCCAACGAAACCCTGGAAGGCAAGCTGCTGGCCGGTAACACCGGCTATGACGTGGTGGTGCCGTCCAACCATTTCCTCGGCAAGCAGATCAAGGCGGGCGCGTTCCAGAAACTCGACAAGCATCTGCTGCCCAATTATTCCAACCTGGACCCAGCGCTGATGAAGCGCCTGGAAAAGAACGATCCGGGCAACCAGTACGCCGTGCCTTACCTGTGGGGCACCAACGGCATCGGCTACAACGTCGACAAGGTCAAGGCCACGCTGGGCGTGGACAAGATCGACTCCTGGGCGGTGCTGTTCGAACCCGAGAACATGAAGAAGCTCTCCAAGTGCGGTGTGGCCTTCCTCGACTCGGCGGACGAGATGCTCCCGGCGGTGCTCAACTACATGGGGCTCAACCCCAACAGCACCGATCCCAAGGATTACGCCAAGGCCGAGAAGAAGCTGCTGGCGGTACGTCCGTACGTGACCTACTTCCACTCGTCCAAGTACATCACCGACCTTGCCAATGGCGACATCTGCGTCGCGGCAGGCTTCTCCGGCGATGTCTTCCAGGCCAAGGCCCGTGCTGAAGAAGCCAAGAAGGGCGTGAACCTGGCCTACGCCATTCCCAAGGAAGGCGGCAACCTCTGGTTCGACGTGCTGGCGATTCCCAAGGACGCCAAGAACGTGAAAGAGGCCCACGCCTTCATCAACTATTTGCTGAAACCTGAGGTTATCGCCCAGGTCAGTGATTACGTCGGTTATGCCAACCCCAACCCCAAGGCTGGCGACCTGATGGACCAGGCTGTGAGAACTGACGCCGCGGTTTACCCACCGCAGGAAGTGCTGGACAAGATGTTCGTCAACGCGGAGTTGCCCCCCAAGGTGCAACGTCTGATGACCCGCAGCTGGACCAAGGTCAAGTCGGGCAAGTAAAAATCCAGACCCGACGTGGCCCTGCACGCAGGCCGCTCGGGCACAAAAATCTTGTTGGGAGTTTCACTCATGGCAGTTGCCTCCGGTGCCTATAAGAAAGCCCTCGAGGGTGACCAGCAGCCCAAGCAGGTGCTGGTCAAGATCGACCGGGTCACGAAGAAGTTCGACGAAACCATCGCCGTGGACGATGTGTCCCTGGAAATCCGCAAGGGCGAGATCTTCGCCCTGCTGGGCGGCTCCGGTTCCGGCAAGTCCACCTTGCTGCGGATGCTCGCAGGCTTCGAGCGTCCGACCGAAGGTCGGATCTTCCTCGATGGTGTCGACATCACCGACATGCCGCCCTACGAGCGGCCGATCAACATGATGTTCCAGTCCTACGCGCTGTTCCCGCACATGACCGTGGCGCAGAACATCGCCTTCGGCCTGCAGCAGGACAAGATGCCCAAGGCCGACATCGAAGCCCGCGTGGCCGAGATGCTCAAGCTGGTGCACATGACCCAGTACGCCAAGCGCAAGCCGCACCAGCTCTCCGGTGGCCAGCGTCAGCGTGTGGCCCTGGCCCGCTCGCTGGCCAAGCGTCCGAAGCTGCTGCTGCTCGACGAGCCGATGGGCGCGCTGGACAAGAAACTGCGTTCGCAGATGCAGCTGGAGCTGGTCGAGATCATCGAGCGGGTCGGTGTGACCTGCGTGATGGTGACCCACGACCAGGAAGAGGCCATGACCATGGCCCAGCGCATCGCCATCATGCACCTGGGCTGGATCGCCCAGATCGGCTCGCCTGTGGATATCTACGAGACGCCAACCAGCCGCCTGGTGTGCGAGTTCATCGGCAACGTCAACCTGTTCGAAGGTGAAGTGATCGACGACGCCGAAGGCCACGCGCTGATCGCCTCGCCGGAGCTCGAGCGCAAGATCTACGTCGGCCACGGTGTCACCACCTCGGTCGAGGACAAGCACATCACCTACGCGCTGCGCCCAGAGAAGTTGCTGGTGACGACGACGCAACCCGAGTTCGAGCACAACTGGTCGCGCGGCAAGGTCCACGACATCGCCTACCTGGGCGGTCACTCGGTGTTCTACGTCGAGCTGCCGAGCGGCAAGATCGTCCAGTCGTTCGTCGCCAACGCCGAACGCCAGGGCGCGCGTCCGACCTGGGGCGATGAAGTCTACGTGTGGTGGGAAGACGACAGCGGCGTGGTACTGCGCTCATGAAACCGCGAAAGCTCAAACGAGCCCTCCAGCGCATCATCCCTGAGGGACGCCATCTGGTGATCGGCGTGCCGTTCATCTGGCTGTTCCTGTTCTTCATGCTGCCGTTCTTCATCGTGCTGAAGATCAGCTTCGCCGAAGCCGACGTGGCGATCCCGCCTTACACGGAGATCTACACCTACGTCGAGGACAAGATCCAACTGGTGCTGAACCTGGCCAACTACGGCCTGCTCACCGAAGATGACCTGTACATCTCGGCCTACCTGGGCTCGCTCAAGGTCGCCTTCTTCAGCACCCTGCTGTGCCTGCTGATCGGCTACCCGATGGCCTACGCCATCTCCAAGGCCGAGAAAGAGATGCAGACGGTCCTGTTGCTGCTGATCATGATGCCGACCTGGACCGCGATCCTGATCCGCGTCTATGCCTGGATGGGCATCCTCAGCAACAACGGGCTGCTCAACAGCTTCCTGCTGTGGACCGGGCTGATCGACCAGCCGCTGCAGATCCTCAACACCAACCTGGCGGTGTATATCGGCGTGGTCTATTCGTACCTGCCATTCATGATCCTGCCGCTGTACGCGAACCTGGTGAAGCATGACCAGAGCCTGCTGGAAGCCGCGAGCGACCTGGGCTCGAGCACCTTCAACAGCTTCTGGAAGATCACCGTGCCGCTGTCGAAGAACGGCATCATCGCTGGTTGCATGCTGGTGTTCATCCCGGTGGTGGGCGAGTTCGTGATCCCTGAACTGCTCGGCGGTCCGGAAACCCTGATGATCGGTAAAGTGCTGTGGCAGGAATTCTTCAACAACCGTGACTGGCCGGTGGCATCCGCGCTGGCAGTGGTGATGCTGGCGATCCTGATCGTGCCGATCCTGCTGTTCAACCGCAGCCAGGCCAAAGAGATGGAGGGTCGGGCATGAAGCGCTTCAGTTTCTCCAAGCTGATGCTGGTGCTCGGCTTGCTGTTCATCTACCTGCCGATGCTGATCCTGGTGATCTACTCGTTCAACGCCTCGAAGCTGGTGACGGTGTGGGGCGGCTGGTCGGTGAAGTGGTACGTCGGCCTGCTCGACAACACCCAGCTGATGGGTTCGGTGATGCGCTCGCTGGAGATCGCCTGCTATACGGCGGTGGCTGCGGTCGCGCTGGGCACCCTGGCGGCCTTCGTGCTGACCCGGGTCACCCGCTTCAAGGGCCGCACGCTGTTCGGTGGCCTGGTCACCGCGCCGCTGGTGATGCCCGAGGTGATCACCGGTCTGTCGCTGTTGCTGCTGTTCGTGGCCATGGCGCAGATGCTCGGCTGGCCGCAGGAGCGTGGCGTCGTCACCATCTGGATCGCCCACACCACCTTCTGTGCCGCGTATGTGGCGGTGGTGGTGTCGGCTCGCCTGCGCGAGCTGGACCTGTCGATCGAGGAAGCGGCGATGGACCTGGGTGCCAAGCCGTGGAAGGTGTTCTTCCTGATCACCATCCCGATGATCGCGCCTTCTCTGGCAGCAGGCGGCATGATGTCGTTCGCCCTGTCGCTGGATGACCTGGTGCTGGCCAGCTTCGTGTCCGGCCCTGGCTCGACCACCTTGCCGATGGAAGTGTTCTCGGCCGTGCGCCTGGGCGTGAAGCCTGAGATCAACGCCGTGGCCAGCCTGATCCTGCTGTCGGTGTCGTTGGTGACCTTCCTGGTCTGGTACTTCAGCCGCCGCGCCGAAGAGCGCCGCCGCCGGGCGATCCAGCAGGCCATCGAGGAAGGTGCTGCAGCGAACGTCGGGCAGCCGCAGGTGCGGCGTCCGGCTCCGGCTGCTGCGTCGGCCTGACGGCCCTTTCGCGGGCAAGCCCGCTCCCACAAGGATGGTGCAACGTGCACTGAACCTGTAGGAGCGGGCTTGCCCGCGAAGGCTTCACCACCGATTCAAAGCCAGACCGCATCCCAATGCGGATACTCCCGCACACTGCTGACCAGCCCTGCTCTCAGTGGATTGGCGATGATGTATCTGGCTGCCTGCACCACTTCCTCCTCCTTGCGCAAAGCGGCATCGTGATACCCCGGTTGCCAGACGGGTACATGCCTCACTCCGGCCTTGCGCAGGGTGATGGCGCTGCGCGACTTGAACCTGCGCATCAAACTCCCAAGCGTCACCCCCCTCAACTCGATCAACCAGTGCAGATGGTCCGGCATCAGCACCCAGGCCAGCGTGCGGCTGGCGTTTTCCTGATCTGACAGGCGTAGCTGTTTCACCACCAGCCGGGCGCTGCGCAGGTCGTGGAACAGGGGTTGTCGTTCGTGGGTGACAGTGGTCAGCAGGTAGCACCTGCCAGGCTCTGAGCAGCGGCCGCGGCGCAGGCGGGGAGAGTGGGCCAGGGGCATCGAATTTCCTCCATGAAATTGACCTTTGGAGGTTAGCGGTGCTGGTCCTCCCTTGGCGCCAATCATGGTTTCCGGATTTTGCGGTGGCCTCTTCGCGGGCAAGCCCGCTCCTACAGGCACCACAACTCTCTGTAGGAGCGGGCTTGCCCGCGAAAAGGCCACCGCCAATCCAAAGCCGACCCCACCAGTACCGATTATTGAACCCTGAACTACGCTGACAGTCGCATCCCACGAATCATTTGCGCGCAAGCAAGGAGCCTGCATGACGTTTACGCGTCCGCTGTTGGTCGTTTGCCTGGGGTTGTTGGCAGTGCTGTCAGGCTGCAAGGAACAGGCGTCCAGCCCTGAACTGCCACGCGTCGGCGTGGCACGGGTCGAACCTACCGATTTCGCCGCCAACGTCACCCTTACCGGTGATGTGCAGGCGCGCGTACAGACCGACCTTTCATTTCGCGTGGGCGGCAAGATCATCGCCCGCAGCGTCGATGTGGGCGATCACGTCAAGGCCAACCAGGTGCTGGCGCGCCTGGACCCGAAAGACCTGCAGAACAATGTCGACTCGGCCAAGGCCGAGGTATTCGCCGAGCAGGCGAGGGTCACCCAGACCCGCGCCGCCTTCGTGCGTCAGCAGAAACTGTTGCCCAAGGGCTACACCAGCCAGAGTGAATACGACTCGGCTGAAGCTGCCCTGCGCAGCAGCCAGAGCGCGCTCAAGGCGGCCCAGGCACAACTGGCCAATGCCCGCGAGCAATTGAGCTACACCGACCTGGTGTCCGAGGCGGACGGCGTGATCACCGCGCGCCAGGCCGAGGTCGGCCAGGTGGTGCAGGCGACCATGCCGATCTTCAGCCTGGCCACCGACGGCGATCGTGATGCCGTCTTCAACGTCTATGAGTCGCTGCTGGTGTCGCCACCCAGTGACGAGGGGGTGATCGTCCGGCTTGTGGATAACCCCAAGGTGCAGGCCGAAGGACGGGTTCGCGAAATCACTCCGACGGTGTCTGCCGAGAGCGGTACGGTGCAGGTCAAGGTGGCGCTGCGTAACGTGCCGGCTGCCATGCTGTTGGGCTCGCCGGTAACCGCCACGGCTCACGCACAGGGACGCCCAAGCATCGAATTGCCCTGGTCGGCGCTGACCAAGGCGCTGCATGAGCCGGCGGTGTGGGTGGTGGGCGAGGGCGATAAGGTCGAACTGCGCAAGGTTCAGGTGGCGCGTTATCTCACCGGGCGCATCGTCATCAGCGACGGCGTGAAAAGCGGCGAAACCGTTGTGGTCAGTGGCGGCCAGTTGCTGCATCCGGGCATGCAGGTGCAGAAAGTCGACGCCAAGAGCCCCGGAGGTGAGCCATGAAGCCCTTGCTGGTGTTACTTGCCGCAGCAGCCCTGCTGCCCGGTTGCAAGGGTGATGAGCCGGCGCCCGAGCCCGTACGGCCGGTGCTCTCGACCCTGGTCGAGCCGCAGACGCAGTCGCAGCTCGGTCGTTTTGCCGGCACCATCCAGGCCCGCTTTGAAAGCACCCTGGGCTTCCGAGTGTCCGGGCGCATTGCGCGGCGCTGGGTGGACGTGGGCGCGCAGGTGAAACCGGGCGACACCCTGGCCACTCTCGATCCCACCGACCAACAGAACCAGCTGCGCGCCGCCGAAGGCGACCTGGCGCGAGTCCAGGCGCAATGGATCAACGCCCAGGCCAATGCCCGTCGCCAGCAGCAGTTGTATGACCGCGGCGTCGGCGCCCAGGCCCAGCTGGACATCGCCCAGACCGACCTGAAGACCACCGGCGCCTCGCTCGAACAGGCGCGTTCGGCGCTCAGCCAGGCACGCGACCAGCTCGGCTACAGCACGCTCAAGGCCGACCATGGCGCCGTGGTCACGGCCTGGCGCGCCGAAGCCGGGCAGACGGTCAGTGCCGGCCAGGAAGTGGTCACGCTGGCGCGCCCGGACGTCAAGGAGGCGGTGATTGATCTGCCGATCCCAGTCGCCGAGCAGTTGACCCCGTCGCTGGTGTTCACCGTGGCATCGCAACTGGAGCCGGCCATCAGCACCACCGCCACGCTGCGCGAGCTTGAGCCGCAGGCCGATGCCGCCACCCGCACCCGACGTGCGCGGCTAAGCCTGGCCAGTACGCCGCAGGCGTTCCACCTCGGCACCGCCATCAGCGTCACGCTCAGCTCGGCGATCGCGCCGCGCACCGAGCTGCCGGCCACCGCCCTGCTGGAGCGAGACGGCAAGACCCAGGTCTGGGTGGTCGATCCGCAGCACAAGACCGTGGCCACCCGTGAGGTCACACTCGTGGAGCGCAGCGAACGGCGCGTCGTGCTGGGCGCCGGTGTGCAGCCGGGCGAACGGGTGGTGACGGCGGGTGTGAACAGCCTGAAGCCGGGCCAGCAGGTCAAATTCGACGAGGACGCACGATGAAAGGAAGCTTCAACCTGTCGGACTGGGCCCTGAAGCACCAGTCCTTCGTGTGGTACCTGATGTTCGTCGCCTTGCTGATGGGCGTGTTCTCCTACATGAACCTGGGCCGGGAAGAAGACCCGTCCTTCACCATCAAGACCATGGTGATCCAGACCCGCTGGCCCGGTGCGACCCAGGACGAAACCCTGTACCAGGTGACCGACCGGATCGAGAAGAAGCTCGAGGAACTGGACTCGCTCGACTACGTCAAGAGCTACACCCGGCCCGGCGAGTCGACGGTTTTCGTCTACCTGCGCGATACCACCAAGGCCGAGGATATCCCGCAGATCTGGTACCAGGTGCGCAAGAAGATCCAGGACATCCGCGGTGAATTCCCCCAGGGCCTGCAAGGGCCGGGTTTCAACGACGAGTTCGGTGATGTGTTCGGCTCGATCTACGCCTTCACCACCGATGGCCTGGACCTGCGCCAGTTGCGCGATTACGTCGAGCAGGTGCGCGCCGAAGTGCGCGAGGTGCCGAATATCGGCAAGGTCGAAACCATCGGCGTGCAGGATGAAGTGCTGTACCTGAACTTCTCCACCCGCAAGCTGGCGGCACTGGGCATCGACCAGCGCCAGGTGATGCAGGCGCTGCAATCGCAGAATGCGGTGACTCCGGCCGGGGTGATCGAAGCCGGGCCAGAGCGCATCTCGGTGCGCACCACCGGCCAGTTCGCCTCGGAGAAGGACCTGCAGGTGGTCAACCTGAGAATCAACGACCGGTTCTTCCGCCTGGCCGACATCGCCGATATCGAGCGCGGTTTCCAGGAGCCGCCCGCCCCCATGTTCCGCTACAACGGCCAGTCGGCCATCGGCCTGGCGATCGGCATGAAGAAGGGTGGCAACATCCAGGAGTTCGGCAAGGCACTTCGCGACAAGATGGACAGCATCACCGTTGAGCTACCGGTGGGTGTGGGCGTGCATACCGTGTCGAACCAGGCCGTGGTGGTCGAGGACGCCGTGGGCGGCTTCACCAGTGCGCTGTTCGAGGCGGTGATCATCGTGCTGGTGGTCAGTTTCATCAGCCTGGGCATACGCGCAGGCCTGGTGGTGGCCTGTTCGATCCCGCTGGTGCTGGCGATGGTTTTCGTGTTCATGGAGTACAGCGGCATCACCATGCAGCGCATCTCGCTGGGTGCATTGATCATCGCCCTGGGCCTGCTGGTCGACGATGCAATGATCACCGTAGAGATGATGGTCACGCGCCTGGAGATGGGCGAGAGCAAGAACGACGCGGCGACCTATGCCTATACCTCGACGGCATTCCCGATGCTCACCGGCACCTTGGTCACCGTTGCCGGCTTCGTGCCCATCGGCCTGAACGCCAGCTCTGCGGGCGAATACACCTTCACCCTGTTCGCGGTGATCGCGGTGGCGCTGCTGGTGTCGTGGGTGGTGGCGGTGTTCTTCGCGCCGGTGCTGGGCGTGCATATCCTCAGCAGCAAGGTCAAACCCCATGATGGGGAACCCGGCCGCATCGGCCGCGCCTTCGAAAGCGGCTTGCTGTGGTGCATGCGCAACCGCTGGCTGACCATCGTTGGCACCGTGGTGCTGTTCGCCCTGGCGGTGTTGAGCATGCGGTTCGTGCAGAACCAGTTCTTCCCGTCTTCGGATCGCCCGGAGATCCTGCTGGAACTGAACCTGCCGCAGAACGCGTCGATCCAGGAAACCCGCCGTGCGGTTGATCGCCTGGAAGCCACCCTCAAGGACGATCCGGACATCGACCACTGGAGCACCTATATCGGCCAGGGCGCGGTGCGTTTCTACCTACCGCTCGACCAGCAGCTGCAGAACCCGTACTACGCGCAACTGGTCATCGTCAGCAAGGGGCTGGAGCAGCGCAACACGTTGATTCCCAAGCTGCAGGAGCGGCTGCGCAATGATTTCGTCGGCATCGGCACCAATGTGCAATCGCTGGAGATGGGCCCGCCAGTGGGGCGTCCGATCCAGTACCGGGTCAGCGGCAAGGATATCGACCAGGTGCGCAAGCACGCCATCGACCTTGCGACCTTGCTCGACCAGAACCCCAACATTGGCGAGATGATGTACGACTGGAACGAGCCCGGCAAAGTCCTGCGGGTCGAGATCGCCCAGGACAAAGCGCGCCAACTGGGCCTGTCGTCCGAAGACGTCGCCAACGTGATGAACAGCATCGTCACCGGTGCACCGGTGACCCAGGTCAACGACCAGATCTACCTGGTGGACGTGGTCGCGCGCGCCAAGGACAGTGAGCGCGGCTCGCCCGATACCCTGCAGAACCTGCAGATCGTCAGCCCCAGCGGCACCTCGATCCCCTTGCTGTCGTTCGCCACGGTGCGCTACGAGCTCGAACAGCCATTGGTTTGGCGGCGTGACCGCAAGCCGACGATCACCATAAAGGCATCGGTCAACGGCGAGATCCAGCCCACCGACCTGGTGGCCCAGCTCAAGCCGAAGATCGAAGAGTTCGCCGCTTCGCTGCCGGCCGGTTACGAAGTAGCCACCGGCGGCACCGTGGAGGAGAGCGGCAAGGCGCAGGGGCCGATCGCTCAGGTGATTCCGCTGATGCTGTTCCTGATGGCGACCTTCCTGATGATCCAGTTGCACAGCGTGCAGAAGCTGTTCCTGGTGGTCAGCGTCGCGCCGCTGGGGCTGATCGGCGTGGTGCTGGCGCTGGTGCCGACGGGAACGCCCATGGGCTTTGTTGCGATCCTCGGGATTCTTGCGCTGATCGGCATCATCATCCGCAACTCGGTGATCCTGGTGACCCAGATCGACGAATTCGAGGCCCAGGGCTACTCACCTTGGGACGCGGTGGTCGAGGCTACCAACCATCGGCGTCGGCCGATCCTGCTCACGGCCGCAGCGGCCAGCCTGGGGATGATCCCCATCGCCCGCGAGGTGTTCTGGGGCCCGATGGCCTACGCCATGATCGGCGGGATCATCAGCGCAACGCTGCTGACCTTGCTGTTCCTGCCGGCGCTGTACGTGGCCTGGTACAAGATCCGCGAGCCGCAGGCGCATAACTGAAGCTTCAACTTCCTGTAGGAGCGGGCTTGCCCGCGAATGCAACAGTGGCCGCACCACAGCATTCGCGGGCAAGCCCGCTCCCACAGTCACCCGCTTACCTGCTCAGCAATTCAGTTATATAAACATTCTTAAACAGTATTTTTAAGAATATCCCGCCCTCACTAAGATTGCCCTCAAGCCAGGCGCAATCCCCTTCTTCTGCCCGGCACCCTTACTCAATGGAGAACGAGCATGAGTGCATCTCTGCGTAGCATCGACGGTCAGGACGAAGCCACCATTCTGCGTGAAATCCAGAGCGCGCTGCGCGACCTGCGCTTCGGTGCAGTGGAGATCACCGTGCACAACGCTCAGGTCGTGCAGATCGAGCGCAAGGAGAAATTCCGCCTGCAGCAGCCCGGCAACAAGTCCGGCTGATCCGACACATCCAACTAGAAAAAATGCCAATCGGGAGCTTCACCATGTCCATCCGCCGTTATGCGCTCGCCGCTCTGGCCAGTGCCGTTTTTGCCGGTTCCGCCATCGCCAAGGATTACGAACTGCTCAACGTGTCCTATGACCCGACCCGTGAGCTGTACCAGCAGTACAACGCCGAATTCATCAAGCACTGGCAGCAGGCGCACCCGGACGACAAGGTGAAGATCCAGCAATCCCACGGTGGCTCGGGCAAGCAGGGCCGCGCGGTGATCGACGGCCTGCGCGCCGACGTGGTGACCCTGGCCCTGGCTGGCGACATCGACGAGATCGCCAAGCTCGGCAAGACCCTGCCGGACAACTGGCAGACCCGTCTGCCGGACGCCAGCACCCCCTACACGTCGACCATCGTGTTCCTGGTGCGCAAGGGCAACCCGAAAGGCATCAAGGACTGGGGTGACCTGGTCAAGAAAGACGTCTCGGTCATCACCCCCAACCCGAAAACCTCCGGCGGCGCCCGCTGGAACTTCCTCGCCGCCTGGGCCTATGGCCTGAAATCCGGTGGCAGCGAAGCCAAGGCCAAAGAGTACGTGCAGGAGCTGTTCAAGCACGTACCGGTGCTGGACACCGGCGCTCGCGGCTCGACCATCACCTTCGTCAACAACGGCCAGGGCGACGTCCTGCTGGCCTGGGAAAACGAAGCCTTCCTGGCGCTGAAGGAAGACGGCGGCAGCGACAAGTTCGAGATCGTCGTGCCTTCGCTGTCGATCCTCGCCGAGCCGCCAGTGGCGGTGGTCGACAAGAACGCCGAGAAGAAGGGCAACACCGTGATCGCCACCGAATACCTGAAATACCTGTACAGCCCTGCTGGCCAGAAGATCGCTGCAGAAAACTTCTACCGTCCGCGTGACGAGAAAGTCGCCGCCGAATTCGCCAAGCAGTTCCCGAAACTTGACCTGGTGACTATCGACAAGGACTTCGGTGGCTGGAAAACTGCGCAGCCGAAGTTCTTCAACGACGGCGGTGTGTTCGACCAGATCTACCAGGCGCAGTAGAGGCCAAGGAAAAAGCGGGGCCGCAAAGCAGCCCCAGGATTTCAGAAGTTTGCACCGGCCCGGAATCTGTTCCGGGCCAAGTGCGTTCAACCAGGGATATTTATGTCACGTCGCATCTCCCCCGTCATACCCGGCTTCGGGCTGACGCTGGGCTACACCTTGGTGTATCTCAGCCTGATCGTGCTGATACCGCTGGCGGCCATGTTCATTCATGCCTCGCAGCTGACCTGGGAGCAGTTCTGGAACATCATCAGTGCACCGCGGGTCATCGCGGCGCTCAAGCTGAGTTTCGGTACCGCCCTGTTCGCCGCCATCATCAATGGCGTGATCGGCACCCTGCTGGCCTGGGTCCTGGTGCGCTACACCTTCCCCGGGCGCAAGATCATCGATGCGATGATCGACCTGCCGTTCGCCCTGCCCACCGCCGTCGCCGGTATCGCCCTGACTGCCCTGTACGCGCCTGCGGGCTGGGTCGGCCAGTTCGCCACCGACCTGGGCTTCAAGATCGCCTACACCCCGCTGGGCATCACCCTGGCCCTGACTTTCGTCACGCTGCCATTCGTGGTGCGCACGGTGCAGCCAGTGCTGGCAGACATCCCGCGTGAGGTCGAGGAGGCCGCCGCCTGCCTGGGCGCCAAGCCGTTGCAGGTGTTCCGCCATGTGCTGGCGCCGGCACTGCTGCCGGCCTGGCTAACCGGCTTCGCCCTGGCATTCGCCCGGGGTGTTGGCGAGTACGGTTCGGTGATCTTCATCGCCGGCAACATGCCGATGAAGACCGAGATCCTGCCGCTGCTGATCATGGTCAAGCTCGACCAGTACGACTACACCGGCGCCACCGCCATCGGCGTGCTGATGCTGGTGGTTTCCTTCATCCTGCTGCTGCTGATCAACCTGCTTCAGCGGCGCATCGAAACCCCTTGAAGGAGGCCCGGTCATGTCTTCGTCATCCATAACTGCAAGCTCCGCCGCCAATGCCGCCCGCCGCGGCAGCGCCACCTCGCGCCGCATACTGATCGGCCTTGGCTGGCTGGTGTTCGCGCTGTTCCTGCTGCTGCCGCTGGTGATCGTGGTGTCCCAGGCGCTGAAGAATGGCTTCGGCACCTTCTTCGAGGCGATCTTCGAGCCTGACGCGCTTTCGGCGCTCAAGTTGACCCTGCTCGCGGTGGTCATCTCGGTGCCGCTGAACCTGGTGTTCGGCGTCAGCGCTGCCTGGTGCGTGAGCAAGTACAGCTTCCGTGGCAAGAGCGTGCTGGTCACCCTGATCGACCTGCCGTTCTCGGTCTCGCCGGTGATTGCCGGCCTGGTCTACGTGCTGATGTTCGGCGCCCAGGGCCTGCTCGGCCCCTGGCTGCAGGACCACGATATCCAGATCGTCTTCGCCCTGCCGGGCATCGTGCTGGCGACTATTTTCGTCACCGTGCCCTTCGTCGCCCGTGAGCTGATCCCGCTGATGCAGGAGCAGGGCACGCAAGAGGAAGAGGCCGCGCGCCTGCTGGGCGCCAACGGCTGGCAGATGTTCTGGCATGTCACCCTGCCGAACATCAAGTGGGGCCTGATCTACGGCGTGGTGCTCTGTACCGCGCGGGCCATGGGCGAGTTCGGTGCGGTGTCGGTGGTCTCCGGCCATATCCGCGGCGTCACCAACACCTTGCCGCTGCACGTGGAGATCCTCTACAACGAGTACAACCATGTCGCGGCCTTCAGCGTGGCCAGCCTGTTGCTGATCCTGGCGCTCTTCATCCTGCTGCTCAAGCAGTGGAGCGAGAACCGTATTAACCGCCTGCGCCACAGCGCAGCGGAGGAATGAGTCATGTCGATCGAAGTTCGTAACGTCAGCAAGCGCTTCAACAGTTTCCAGGCCCTGAACAACATCAACCTGGATATCCACAGCGGTGAGCTGGTCGCGCTGCTCGGCCCCTCCGGCTGCGGCAAGACCACCCTGCTGCGTATCATCGCCGGCCTCGAGACGCCGGATGACGGCAGCATCGTGTTCCACGGCGAGGATGTCTCGGGCCACGATGTGCGCGATCGCAACGTCGGGTTCGTGTTCCAGCACTATGCGCTGTTCCGCCACATGAGCGTGTTCGACAACGTCGCCTTCGGCTTGCGCATGAAGCCCAAGGGCGAACGCCCGAGCGAGAGCAAGATCGCCGAGAAGGTCCATGAGCTGCTGAACATGGTTCAGCTCGACTGGCTCGCCGACCGCTATCCCGAGCAGTTGTCGGGGGGCCAGCGCCAGCGTATCGCCCTGGCCCGTGCCCTGGCGGTGGAGCCGAAGGTGCTGCTGCTCGACGAGCCGTTCGGCGCCCTCGATGCCAAGGTGCGCAAGGAGCTGCGCCGCTGGCTGGCGCGGTTGCACGAGGATATCAACCTGACCTCGGTGTTCGTCACCCACGATCAGGAAGAGGCGATGGAAGTGGCCGACCGCATCGTGGTGATGAACAAGGGCGTGATCGAACAGATCGGCTCGCCGGGCGAGGTGTACGAGAAACCGGCCAACGACTTCGTCTACCACTTCCTCGGCGACTCCAACCGCCTGGCCTTGAGCGAGGGCAACCATGTGCTGTTCCGTCCTCACGAGGTGTCGCTGTCGCGCCATGAGACCGAGGGCCATCACGCTGCCGAAGTCCGCGACATTCGTCCGCTGGGCGCGACCACCCGGGTGACCCTGAAGGTCGAGGGGCAGAGCGAGCTGATCGAGGCCGAAGTGGTCAAGGATCATGACAGCCTGACCGGCCTTGCGCGCGGCGAGACCCTGTTCTTCCGGCCGAAGGTCTGGCAGAAGGTCGCCGATATCTGACGCTTGTGCAGATGTTGAAAAACCCGGGTTCGTAGCCCGGGTTTTTTTATGCCTGGACGAAGGGTGGGGTGGCGATGTGGCCCTTAGCCCGCCGTTTTCCATACCTTGCACGAATATTTTGCATGCCGACCGTGCATTACTTTCCGCCCTCACCGCTACAGCCCTTGCGCCACGCGGCTTTGCGGGAACCCTGAAAATCTTATATTCGATTTTTGTATAGCTTTAATTTTAAACATTACTTTCAGAGATAAGCCTCTAAAACGGATGATTCAGCCACGAGGACCGGCCAAGGTCCGAAGACCTGCATCACGTTTCCAGGAGTCGATTCAATGGGTAATGTCCAGACGGCCGCGAGGGCCTACGACCAGCCATGGCGCCCGGCCCCGGGCGACCTGGTCGAGCTTGGACGCACGCTTCGCCTGCCGCTGGCGCAGCTGCGCCTGCAACGCACGCCGGTCAGTGGTCTCAAGCGTCGCGACAAGCTGGCGCTGGGGTTGCTGGTGCTGGTGCTGCATGGCGCTGCGGCCTACTGGGTCAGCCAACGACCAACCCCCGAGCTGCCGGTGATTGCGCCAGAGATTCCGCCGATGACCATCGAGTTCGCCGCTCCGGCGCCGCCGGTCGTCGAGCCGCCACCGCCTGTGCCTGTGGTCGAGCCACCACCGCCACCACCACCGGTGGTCGATGAGCTGGCCGCCAAGCCTGCGCCGAAACCTGTGCCCAAACCAAAACCTGTGCCCAAGCCCGTACCCAAGCCGCAGCCCAAGCCGGTCGAGGCGCCGCCACCGGTGCCGACGCCCGCGCCTGCACCGCCTGCTCCGGCACCTGCACCACCAGCACCAGCACCGGTCACGCCCGCTTCGGCCAATGCCGCGTACCTGAAGAACCCGGCGCCGGAGTATCCGCAACTGGCCCAGCGCCGTGGATGGGAAGGCACCGTGCTGTTGCGGGTCGAGGTACTGCCCAGCGGCAAGCCGGGGCAGATCCAGATCCAGAAGACCAGCGGCCGCGATGCCCTGGACGCCGCCGCGCTGGCTGCGGTTAAGCGCTGGAGCTTCGTGCCGGCCAAGCAGGGAGACGTGGCCCAGGTGGGCTGGGTCAGTGTCCCGATCGATTTCAAGCTTCGTTAACTCGCGCCATCGAACCGAACATAGGAAGACTTCATCATGAGCCTGTTGGCATCCCCTCTCGAATCCGTTGAAAGCGCCGTCATCTGGCTGCTGGTTGGTTTTTCCGTGGTCACCTGGGCGTTGGCTCTGGTCAAGGTCGTGCAGTTCGTGCGGCTGAAGAACCAGGACAAGCGCTTCCATGCCCAGTTCTGGGCCGCTTCTAGCCTCGACTCGGCAGCCGGGATCAGCCATGAGCAGCCTGGCCCTGCGGCCCGCGTCGTCCAGGCCGGTTATGCCGCCATCGCCGTGGGCGAGCCGGGCCAGGCAGCCGACCTGAGCCATGCGATCAACCATCAGGATCGCCTCGAGCGCGCCTTGCGCCAGCAGATCGTGCGTGAGCGCCGTTCGCTGGAAACCGGCCTGGCGGTTGTCGCCAGTATTGGCAGCACCTCGCCGTTCATCGGTCTGTTCGGCACCGTGTGGGGCATCATGGAAGCGCTCAAGGGCATCAGCGCTGCCGGCTCCGCCAGCCTGGAAACCGTGGCCGGCCCGATCGGTGCGGCACTGGTCGCCACGGGCGTCGGTATCGCCGTCGCGGTCCCGGCGGTGCTGGTCTACAACTACTTCCTGCGCCGCCTCAAGCTGACCGCGGCCGACCTCGACGACTTCGCCCACGACTTCTACAGCCTGGCGCAGAAGAGTGCCTTCCGCGTCCTGGTTCACCCGACCCTGCAAAAAGCCCAGGCCGGTTTCGGCCAGCCGGTGAAGGAGGCTTCCTGACATGGCGTTCTCGACCCAGGACAGCGACGAAGTCCTCAGTGAAATCAACGTCACACCGCTGGTGGACGTCATGCTGGTGCTGCTGGTGGTGTTCATCGTCACCGCGCCCTTGCTGACCAACGCCATCCCGATCAACTTGCCCAAGACCGAAGCCGTGGCCCCAGTGGAGCAGAAAGACCCGCTGGTGGTGAGCATCGATGGCGGCGGCAAGCTGTTCATCAACAAGGACGAGATCCAGCCGGACCTGCTGGAAACCAACCTCAAGGCGGCCAGGGAAAAGGATGCGGATGTGCGTGTACAGCTGCAGGCTGACGATGGCGTCAACTACGGCGAAGTGGCGCGGGCGATGGCTGCCATCGAACGTGCCGGGATCAGCAAGCTGGCGGTGATCACCGCGCGTTGATCGGCAATACCCTCTTCAGGCAAGTGCTTCAGGGCCATTTCTCTTGGCAGGGGATGGCCCTTTTTTTATGCCCGCACCGACCCCGTAGGTGCGGGCTTGCCCGCGAAGGGGCCAGTCCAGCCAACCAGAAATTATGGTTATTAATAAATAGCTTCTTATTCCTTTACGAATATAACTGCCTCCCTATACTTGGTTCCCAAGCACGCAAACTTCCAAGGAGGCGTCCCCATGCGCAATGAGTCGATTCGTTACCTGATTGTGCCGGGCTGGCAAGGATCGCCAGACAATCATTGGCAAAGCCACTGGCAGCGCAGCCTGCCCAACAGTGCCCGGGTCGAGCAGCACGATTGGCTCACCCCGCAGCGGCGCGACTGGATACAGGCACTCGAGCAGGCGATTGCCGCCGAACGCTCGCCGGTGATCCTCATCGCCCACAGCCTGGGTTGCATCACCATCGCCCACTGGGCCGCGCAGGCCAGCCCTGGGCTGCTGCGCCAGGTGCGAGGGGCGCTGCTGGTGGCGCCCGCGGATGTCGAACGGCCGACCTGCGCGCCGGCCTTGCGCAATTTCGCGCCCATTCCCCTGCACGCGCTGCCGTTTCCCAGCCAGGTGGTCAGCTCGGACAACGATCCGGCCGTCAGCGTGCCGCGTGCACTCTACCTGGCCAAGGCCTGGGGCGCGGAAGCAGGGTTTTGAGCAATGCCGGGCACATCAACGTCAAGTCCGGTCACGAGCGCTGGGAACAGGGCTTCGCCTACCTGTACCGCCTGCAAGGCCGGATCGAGCAGCGCTCCCTGCGCCGCGCCTGACCTGGCCTTTCAACCGATTTCGCTGAACCCCTGGTCGCCTGCGTCTGGGGCGGGAGTTTTCCATGAGTTTCAACAATCCCTTCGGCCAGCCACTGCTGACGTTTCCCGAGCTGGACAAGAGCCCGCTGAGCATCCGTGCCAAGGCGCTGGTATTCGTCGATGCACGTTCGCAGCAACTGCGCGAAGCGCTCGAACGCCTGGCGCCGCAACCGCTGCCGGTGCTGATCCGTGGTGAGACCGGCACCGGCAAGGAGCTGCTGGCAAGGCAGATCCACCGTGCCAGCGATCGCGCGGGGTTGTTCGTCTCGGTCAACTGCGCGGGCATCAGCCACACCTACGCCGATGCCGAGCTGTTTGGCTACAGCGCCGGTACCCATGGCGGCACGGCCAGCAGTCGCGCAGGCTGGTTCGGTTCGGCCAATGGCGGCACCTTGTACCTGGACGAGATCGCCGACCTGCCGCTGGCCATCCAGGGCAAGCTGCTGGCGGCCCTGGAGAACCGTGAGGTCACTCGGGTCGGCGCCCAGCAGGCGCAGGCCGTGGATGTGCGTCTGGTGGCCGCCTCCAGCATCGACCTGGCCCAGGCGGTGCGTGCCGGGCGCTTCAACGAACGGCTGTACCTCTATCTGCACGAGGGCGAACTGGAATTGCCGGCACTGCGCCAGAGGGTGGGGGACATCCTGCCGCTGGCCGAATACTTCGTCGGCATCTACAGCGTGCGCCTGGAGCGCAGCGTGCCGCTGATCAGCGAAGCGGCGCAGCAAGCGCTGGAAGCCCATGCCTGGCCCGGCAACACCCGCGAGCTGGAGAACGTCATCCACTTTGCCTTGCTGGTGGCCGAGGGCGATGAAATTCTCCCGCAGCATCTGGACCTGCCCGAGCGTGCACCCCTTGCCAGCCTGGCCAGCCAGCTTGCGCAACTGGGGCGCAGCCGCGAGCCAGGCCCGCTTGCCGCCTTGCGTGAGCTGCTGGAGCAAAGCCTGGCCGAGCTCAATGCATCCGCGAGCTAGAGCGGTTGTCGGTCGCTCATAAGCAAAACAGCTGATGGCTTTTTGTTTTTGGAATAAGCAGCGAATCAAAAGATATTGTTAGGGCATAAAAAATCCCGGTATCGTCCGCTCCACGCCCACTGTCGAGACGGTGTGGCACCTGACTTCGCCATCGTCGATGGCCCCAGCTTGATAACAAGGATCACCATGAAAAAGACCCTGCTGACGACTGCCCTCGCTGCTGCCCTGTCGCTGTCCGGCCTGGCTCACGCCGCCGAAAAACTGGTGGTAGCCGCCACGCCGGTGCCGCACGCCGAAATCCTCGAGCTGATCAAGCCGACCCTGGCCAAGGAAGGTGTGGACCTGCAGATCAAGGTCTTCACTGACTACGTGCAGCCGAACGTGCAGGTCGACCAGAAGCGCCTGGACGCCAACTACTTCCAGACCCTGCCGTACCTGAAGAACTTCAACGAAGGCAAGGGCACCCACCTGGAAACCGTGATCGGCGTTCACGTCGAGCCGTTCGGTGGCTACTCCAAGAAGGTCAAGAGCCTGTCGGAGCTCAAGGAAGGCGCCACCGTGGCTATCCCGAACGAGGGCAGCAACAGTGGTCGCGCCCTGCTGCTGTTGCAGAAGGCCGGCCTGATCACCCTGAAGGATCCGAAGAACGCCCTGGCGACGCCGAAAGACATCGCCGAGAACCCGAAGAAACTGAAATTCCGCGAGCTCGAGTCGGCCATGCTGCCGCGCGTGCTGGACCAGGTCGACCTGGACATGATCAACACCAATTACGCGCTGGAGGCTGGCCTGAACCCGGCCAAGGATGCGCTGGTGATCGAAGGCAGCGACTCGCCATACGTGAACTTCCTGGTCGCGCGTCCTGACAACAAGAACAGCGACGCCATCCAGAAGCTGGCCAAGGCCCTGACCAGCCCTGAAGTGAAAGCCTTCATCGAGCAGAAGTACCAGGGCGCGGTACTGCCGGCGTTCTGATTTGCCGGGTTAGCGCTTCACATGAAAACGCCGACACTGTTGTGTCGGCGTTT